>CAZEZD010000147.1:0-7056 GCA_964516115.1 uncultured Hyphomicrobiales bacterium | reverse complement strand
ACGACCAGGACGAGGCCATGTCGATCGCCGACCGCATCGCGGTGATGAGCCAGGGCCGCATCGAGCAGCTGGGATCGCCGGTGGAGATCTACGACGAACCGGCGACGCTCTTCGTCAACAATTTCATCGGCTCGAGCAACCTGATGCAGGGGCGCATCGAGGCTGTAGAGGCAAACGGCTACCGGGTCGCTCTCGACAACGGCGCCGTCTGGACCCTGCCGTCAAAGGGCCGTTTCGAGGCTGGCGCGCCGGTGCTCGTCTCCGTTCGCCCGGAACAGATGACGCTCGCCGACGAGGCGGCGCCCGATCGCTTCCCCGTCGAACTGAAGCTGAGCCTGCCCATCGGCGGCGCGCTCATCCACGACGTCACCGCCGCCGGCGGCGAGGCCCTCAAGGTCGCGGTGCCGCGCCGCCCCGGCGCTCTCTCGACCGGACCGGGAACCGCATTCGCGGCTCTCGCCGCGCATGCCCGCCCGTCCCTCTTTCCCGCAGCATCGTCCTGAGCCCTGACCGGCCACACACGAGGAGTATCCGCATGACCAAGCTCAACCGTCGCGACATTCTGGCCGGCGCCAGCGCGGTAGGCCTTGCCGGCCTCCTGCCCGGCGCCGCCCGCGCCTCGGGCAGCGTCACCGCCGCCATCTATCCCGGCACCTGGGAAGAGGCCTATCGGGGTGTCGTCGCCCCGGCGCTGAAGAAGGCGGCGAATGTCGACATCGCCTTCGATTCCCTGTTCGCCGTCGATCAGGTGGCCAAGGTGCGCGCCGCCCGCGGCGTGCCGCCCTTCGACTGCTTCGTGCTCGATCCGGGCCCGGCCGCGGCCGCCCAGGCCGCCGGCCTGTTCGAGCCGATCGATGCCTCCAAGCTGACCAATGCTGCGAAGATCCCCGCCGGCCTCATTAAGTCGCGCGGCGTTACCTGCAACGCCCAGGTGGTCGGCATCGCCTACAATCCGAAGAAGTTCCCGACGCCGCCCAAGGCCTGGACCGACCTCTTCGCCGCGCCGTTCGTCGAGCGGCTCGGCCTGACCGGTTTCCAGACGACCTTCGGCACGGTCTCGTTGATCGAGATGTGCAAGGCCTTCGGCGGATCCGAGGCCAACATGGAGCCGATCTTCGCGGAACTGAAGAAAGCCGTGTCCAAGGCGGCCGCCGTCGCCGCGCCCGCCGCCATGCCGGGCCTGTTCCAGCAGGGCCAGATCGACGTGATGTACACCAACACCAACACGGTCGCGATCCTGAAGGGCCGCGGCGTCGACATCGCCTTCGCGACCCCCGCCTCCGGCGCCATCACCTTCCAGACCACCCTGCACATCGTGAAGGGCGCCGAGAACGTCGCCAACGCCTACAAGTACATCGACACGGCGATCTCGGCCGAGGTGCAGAACCTGCTGCAGCGCAGCCCCTACAATATGATCCCCATCAACAAGGACGTGACCTTCGTCGACACGCTGGACGTCAAGTCCATCGACGACCTGTCGAAGATGGTCACGCACGACTGGACCAGGATCAATCCGCAGCGCGCCGGCTGGATCGAGCGGTTCAACAAGGAGATCACGAAGTAAGGCGCGCCCCCCGTGTCCGCAGCCGCAGCCGTATCGGGCGCCTCGCCCGTCCGGGATGCCGTCGAGTGGCGCCTCGCAGCGCCGCTCGGCCTCACCTATGCGGTGTTCTTCGCGGCGCCGTTCCTCATCCTGCTCGGCATCAGCTTATATGCCGATGCCGAGCAGACGCGCCTCGGCCTCGACAGCTGGGTGAAGTTCTACACCGACGGCTTCTATCTCAAGGTGATCTTCGACACGTTGAAGCTCGGCGTCCTCGCCGTCGTCGCCACCACGATCCTCGCCTATCCGCTGGCGCTCGTGTTCCGCGCGTCGTCGCCACGCGTGCAGCGTGTCCTCATCTTCATCATCCTGATGCCGCTGCTGACATCAGTTGTCATCCGCACCTTCGCCTGGATCGTGATCCTGGCGCGCGAGGGCGTGATCAACCAGACCCTGATGACGCTCGGCCTCACCGCGACACCGCTCAACCTGCTGCAGACCGAACTCGGCCTCGTCATCGCCCTGACGCAGATCGAGATGCCGCTGATGCTGCTGCCGCTTCTCACCATCATGAACCAGATGGACCAGAACCTCGTGGACGCCTCGCGCGCCCTCGGCGCATCGAAGTGGCGCACCTTCTTCCGGGTCATCCTGCCGCTGACGCTGCCCGGTTGGATCGCCGGCGCCACACTGGTCTTCGCCTCCGCGACCACCGCCTTCATCTCGCAGTCGGTGATCGGCGGCGCACGGCTGGTCTATCTGCCGGCGCTGATCTGGCAGCAGTCCATGGTGGTCTATAACTGGCCGTTCGCAGCGGTCGCCTCGCTCACGCTTCTGTTCACGGTGCTGACCGGCATCATGGCGCTGAGCTGGCTCGGCCGCTTCGCGAAGACGACCTGAGGCGGGACCATGTCGCAGCGCTCCACACCGGCCGACGTCAGTTTCAACCTCACCGTCGGGATCATCGCCGGCATCGCCATCCTGATCCTCGTGGCGCCGGTCCTGATCGTCATCGCCACCTCCTTCACCACGACGCAGGCGCTGCGCTTTCCGCCGCCTGGCCTGTCGCTGCGCTGGTACGGCGATCTCTTCGATCCGGTGCGGTCCGCGCCCATCCACAACGCCGCTCTGAACAGCGTCTGGGTCGCCGGCTGGGCGACGCTGATAGGCTCCGTCCTCTCCGTGCTCGCCGCCCTCGCCATCACCCGCGTCAGCCGGCCGTCGGCGCGCGTTCTGGAGGCGAGCTTCCTCTCGCCGCTCGTGCTGCCGACGCTCTCCTACGGCCTTGCGGCGCTGATGTTCTTCTCGGTGCTTGGCATCAGGCCCTCGCTGAACCTGCTGATAGCCGGCCACCTGGTCGTCATCGCGCCCTTCGTCTTCCGCACGACGCTGGCGAGCCTCACCCAGCTCGACCCGGCGCTGCTCGAGGCCTCTTCCAATCTCGGCGCCAGCCGCTTCTATTCCTTCCGCCGCATCACCCTGCCGCTCATCGCGCCCGGCATCGCGGCCGGCGCCTTCCTCGCCTTCATCGCCTCGATGGACAACGTGCCGGTCTCGCTGTTCCTGTCGACGGCGCGCACCTCCATGCTGCCCATTCGCATGTGGGGCATGATGGAATCGACCCTCGACGTGCGCATCGCCGCCATCGCCGGCGTGCTCATCGTCGCCATTCTCATCCTCATGGTGGTGATGGACCGGTTCACCGGCCTCACCCGCCGCATGAGCGCCTGACCCCGGAGCCCCGCCATGACCGTGCCCTACGACCGCGACCTGATCGGCTACGGCGCCAACCCGCCCGATCCGCAATGGCCGGGCGGCGCCCGCATCGCCATCAACTTCGTCATGAACTACGAGGAGGGCTCGGAGCCCTCCGTCCAGGATGGCGAGGGCTTCACCGAGACGGCGCTCACCGAATCCAGCAGCCTCAACATGCCGGTGAAGGGCCGCGACCTCGCCGGCGAAGGCATGTTCGCCTATGGCAGCCGTGTCGGCTTCTGGCGCCTGATGCGCCTGTTCCAGGAGCGCGGCCTGCCGATGACCGTGTTCGGCTGCGCGCTGGCCCTGGAGCGCAATCCTCTGGCGGCAGCGGCTGTCCGCGATTCCGGCTTCGACGTCTGTTGCCACGGCTGGCGCTGGATCAAGCACTACGAGCTCGACGAGACCGAGGAGCGCGAGCACATCGCGAAGGCCGTCGCCTCGCTCAAGGCGACCGTGGGCGAGCGCCCGCTCGGCTGGTACTGCCGCTATGGGCCGAGCGTGAACACCCGCAAGCTCGTCGTTGAGGAGGGCGGCTTCCTCTACGATTCCGACGCCTATGACGACGAACTGCCCTACTGGAAGGTCGTTGACGGCAAGCAGCACCTCGTCGTGCCCTACTCCCTCGTCAACAACGACGGCAAGTTCGGCACCGGCTTCTTCGCCACCTCCGGCGACTATTTCGAGTGGCACAAGGATGCCTTCGACATGCTCTACGCTGAGGGGCGCACACAACCGAAGATGATGTCGGTCGGCCTGCACATGCGCCTCATCGGCCACCCGGCCCGCGCGGCGGGCCTCGCCCGTTTCCTCGACTATGTGCAGTCCCACGAGGGCGTCTGGGTGACGCGGCGGCTCGACATCGCGCAGCACTGGGCGAAGACCCATCCCTTCCAGGGGCAGTAACCGCGTCAGACACGGGCAAGTCCGGAACAAGGAACCGGACGGCGGCGTCGCGCCGATCGGCCTTGCCGTCTTGTGACCACGGTTCGCGCTATAGTGACGGCGCGATCCGGCCGCACCCCCGACAGGTCAGGGATCGCCTGACACTGATCGGAGCCGCTGACGGCGGCTCCCCGGCAAGGAATGGGTGCGATGGCGACTTCGAGCGACAGGACGGCCGAGATCATCCCCTTGCCGAAGGCCGTCGCAGCCGACGCCGCGACGCGAACCGATCCCCCAAAGACGTCCCGCGAAAATCCGCTCGACCGCAAGCTCCATGCCCTCGCCGCGCGCATGACCGGAGGCGTCTCGGCGCTGGCGCTGGCCGGCGCCTGGTTCGACTGGGCCTCCCACCTCGCCGTGTCGCCGGGCCGGCAGATGGACCTCGCAACGCTGGCCATGCAGGAGGCGGCCCGCCTCGCGCAGGAGGCAAACCCATTCCAGGATTGCGAGCCTCCCTGCCGGAATGCGCGCGAGAGCGACCGCCGATTCCGCGACGATGCCTGGACACAGTGGCCCTACCGGCAGTTCGCCAGCGCCCACCTCGCGGCCGAAGCCTGGTGGGACGCCGCCACCCGCGGGGTCCACGGCGCCTCCCCCGAGCATGAGGCTGTCGTCGGCTTCGCCGCGCGCCAGTTGCTCGACTTCTGGTCGCCGTCCAACTTCATCGCCACCAATCCCGAGGTGCAGCAGAAGGCCCTGCGCACAGGCGGCCAGTCGCTCGTCGAGGGATACCGTCACTGGCTAGAAGACATGCAGATCGCGGCAACGGGAGCGCCCGCCGCCGGAACCGAGGCGTTCAGGGTCGGCGAGACCGTCGCCGTGACCCCCGGCAAGGTGGTGGCGCGCACGCCGCTGGCGGAGATCATCCAGTACGCCCCGACGACCGCCACCGTTCATGCCGAGCCCATCGTGATCGTGCCGGCCTGGATCATGAAGTACTACATCCTCGACCTCCGGCCCGAGAACTCGCTGATCCGCTACCTTGTCGGGCAGGGATTCACGGTGTTCGTCGTGTCCTGGAAGAACCCGACGGAACAGGACCGGGACGTCACCTTCGACCAGTATCGCACCGACGGCGCGATGGCGGCGATCGAGGCAGCCACCCGCATCACGGGGGCTGGCCGCGTCCATGCGGTCGGGTACTGTCTCGGGGGCACCCTCATGGCGATCACGGCCGCCGCCATGGCCCGCGACGGGGACGAGCGGCTCGCCAGCCTGACGCTTCTCGCCGCCCTGACGGACTTCCACGAGGCCGGTGAACTGCGGCTCTTCATCAACGACAGCCAGTTGGCGCTGCTCGAGGACATGATGGAGGAGCGCGGCTATCTGGAAGGCCCCCGCATGATGGGCACCTTCAACCTGCTGCGCTCCAACGACCTCATCTGGTCGCGCATGGTGCGCGAATACATGATGGGCGAGCGGCGCCGCCTCATCGACATCATGGCCTGGTCGCTCGACGCCACGCGCATGCCGGCCCGCATGCACGCGGAGTACCTGCGCTCGCTCTATCTCGACAATGATCTCGCCGAGGGCCGCTTCCAGGTCGACGGTCGCACCATCGCGCTGCAGGACATCCGCGTTCCGGTCTTCGTCCTCGGCACGGAGTGGGACCACATCGCGCCCTGGCGCGCCGTCTACAAGATCCACCTGTCGCTCGACACCTCAAGCACCTTCGCGCTGACCAATGGCGGCCACAATCAGGGGGTCGTGTCGCCGCCCGGAACCGAGGGCCGCGTCCACCGGCTCGCCACCCGCCACGACCACGAGCGCCACATGGACCCGGAGACCTGGCTCGCCCGGCACCCGCCGCGCCAGGGCACCTGGTGGACCTCCTGGGTGACCTGGCTGGAGACCCATTCTCCGGGTGCTATGGCCGCCCCTCCCCCTCTCGGCAAGGCCGTGGCGGGCTACCCCGTCCTGGCCGATGCCCCCGGCAGCTACGTCCGCGCCACTGGCTGAGGAGGTCCGATGTCCTTCCGCGCGTGGCTCGGTGTGATCAACGCCTCGCTCGCCGCGACGCGCCATTCGCTCGATACCATGGAGCGTCTGGCCGCCGGGTGGGAGACCGACGCCGCCGGGCGCACCGCTGATCCGTGGCCCTGGACCAGCGCCAACACCGTCGTGCGCGACCTCGCGACGATGCGGGTGCGCGAGTTCGCAACAGGCGCGAAGGGACCGGGCGTGATCCTCATCGCGCCCTATGCCCTGCATACGGCGACGATCGCGGATCTCGCCCCTGGTCACAGCATCATCGCGGCGCTGCTGGGAGCGGGCATTGCCCGCATCTGGCTCACCGAATGGCGCAGCGCCGATGCCACCCGCCGCCATCAGTCGATCGACGCCTGCCTCGCGGACCTGAACGTGGTTGTCGACGATTTCGGTGTCCCGGCGCCGCTGGCGGGTCTGTGCCAGGGCGGCATGCTGGCCGCGATCTTTGCGGCGCGCTTCCCGGACAAGGTCGACCGGCTGGCCCTGGTCGGCGCGCCGATCGACGTCGCTGCGGCGCCCAGCATGCTCACCGCGACTGTCGCGCAGACACCCCCATCGGCCGTCGACGCCATGCTGGCCCAGGGCGACGGCCTCGTGCGCGGCCGGCTCATGACGGACCTGTGGCCGAGCGCGAATGCCGGCGACGAGGCCCTCGCCGCGATCCTCCAGCGCCGGAGCGTGCCCGCCCCGCTGCGGGAGCGCTACCTGTCGTGGAACGGGGATGTGGTGGACCTGCCGGGCGTATTCTACCGCGAGACGGTCGACTGGGTCTTCCGCGAGAACCGGCTGGCCGGGGGCAGGTTTCCGGCGCTGGGCAAGGAGGT
>CAZEZD010000146.1:0-7060 GCA_964516115.1 uncultured Hyphomicrobiales bacterium | reverse complement strand
GGGACGGCTCCCTGTGGTGCCATCTATGCCGTTCTACGCTGCGAAATCCAACAGGACGAAGGAAGGGTGGGCCGCGCCAAAGCCCGCCATTGGCGACGGATCGCGGGGACACCTTCCCCGGCGGTTCACATTCCCCGCGGCATCGGCTATCGAACCGGCTCCCTCCCCTCGCGATCCGACGCAGGCGCCATGGCCTCCACTTCCGCAACCGGCCGACCGAAGCTGATCCTCGCATCGGCATCGCCGCGCCGGCTCGCGCTGCTGCAGCAGGCCGGCATCGAGCCCGACACCCTGGTGCCGGCGGAGATCGACGAGACGCCGCTGCCGCGTGAGAGTCCGCGCAAGCTCGCGCTCAGGCTCGCGCGCGGGAAGGCTTCCGAAGCCGCCCGCCGGATCCGCGACGACGATCAGTGGCAGGGCTCCGTGATCCTCGCCGCCGACACGGTCGTCTGCGTCGGCCGGCGCATCCTGCCGAAGGCCGAGACCGTCGAGGAGGCCGACGCCTGCATCCGCCTGCTGTCGGGACGCGCGCACCGGGTCTATACCGGCCTCTGCCGCGTCGACCAGTCTGGCCGCGTCACCACGAAGCTGGTGGAGACGCGGGTGCGCTTCAAGCGCCTGTCGAAGGAGGAGATCGAGGCCTATCTCGCCTCCGGCGAATGGCGCGGCAAGGCCGGAGGCTATGCCATCCAGGGCATTGCCGGGGCCTTCGCCATCTCGCTGGTCGGCTCCTACACGAACGTGGTCGGTCTGCCGCTGGCCGAGGCCGTCGGCCTGATCGGCGCCACCGGCTACCCCGTCACGCCCGGCTGGATCGCAAGAGGCTGACGCCCCGCCGACAGTGCTCCGACCGGCCCCCATCCTCTTCGACCGCGCCAGGCCCCGACAGATGAACGCCGTCAACGACAACGACAAGCTGGTCGACCCGCCCAAGGCCTGCGCGATCTGCGGCAAGCCGGCGCTGGTGCGCTTCAAGCCGTTCTGCTCCAAGCGCTGCGCCGACGTGGACCTGAACCGCTGGCTGAAGGGCGCCTATGCGATTCCCGCGACGGAGGACCCCGACGAGGACGGGACAGAGCCGCCGCGGGACTGAAACGCCGGCCTCGGCGCGCGCAGCAACCCTGCAACCGTCGGCGGCGACAAGGAGGCTGACCTTCCTTTGCCGGACCCGCATCATGTTTCGCCTTGTGCTTGCCGCCCTCGCCCTCCTGGCCATCGCTGCCGTACCGGTCTCGGCCCAGACCTATGGCGATATCCGGCTGCCACCCGAGCAGGACGCCGCGGCCATGCGGCTGGCGCGGCGGCTTGTCGACGGCGACATCAGCCGCCAGGTCTTCACTGCCGACTATACCGCGAGGTTGTGCTACCGGGCCGCGGTCAGCAACACGTCCAACGCGGCCGGCAGCCGCGACCGCAACGGACTGGCGCCGCCCCAGCAGGCGCAGTTCACCGATTGCGTTGGTCAGTCCGGCTACCGGATGCGCGGCGACTGACCCTTACCAGCCGATCGCCTTCGGCAGGCCGAGCGCCAGGACCGGGAAGATGAAGACGATGGCGGTGGCGAGGAACTGCATTCCGACGAAGGGAATGACGCCGCGGTACATGTCGGCCGTCCGGATCTCGGGGGGCGCCACCGAGCGCAGGTAGAACAGCGACCAGCCGAAGGGTGGGGTCAGGAACGACGTCTGCAGCATGACGCAGATCAGCGTCGCCACCCAGACGAGGTTCGCTCCGCCGTCCTGCAGGATCGGCATGAACAGCGGCACGGCGATGTAGCAGATCTCGATCCACTCGATGAAGAACCCGAGCACGAAGATGATCAGCAGCATGAACCAGATGTCGGCGTTGATGCCGCCGGGCACGAAGGCGAACATCTCCTTCACCAGATCCTCGCCGCCCAAGCCCCGGAAGGCGATGGCGAAAACCTGGGCGCAGATGAGGATGAACATCATCTGCGCGGTGATGACGAGGGTCGAGCGGGCGGTGGCGCCGAGCATCCCGATGCTGAAGCGGCCTCCGATGGCGGTGACGAGAATGGCGCCGAGCGCGCCCATGGAGGCGGCCTCGGTCGGGGCTGCAATACCGGCGATGATCGAACCGAGCACCGCCACGAAGAGCCCCAGCGGCGGCAGCGCGACACGCAGAAGCTTGCCCCAGAGCTGGAGGAGCGACACGGCGTCCCGCTCGGCCTGCGGCACCGGCGGCACCATGTCGGGCCTGAGCTTTCCGAGGATCAGGATATAGGCGACATAGATTCCCGACAGCAGGAGGCCCGGCAGCAGGGCGGCTGCGAACAGCGTGCCGACGCTCTCGTTGAGGATGTCGGCGAGGAGGATGAGGATCAGGCTCGGCGGGATGATCTGGCCGAGCGTGCCGGAGGCACAGATGACGCCGGTGGCGAGCCCCTTGTCGTAACCGCGGTTCAGGAGGGTCGGCAGCGTCAGGAGGCCGAGGGTCACCACGGTCGCGCCGACGATGCCCGTCGTGGCGCCCATGACGATACCGACGAGGATGATGCCGATGCCGAGACCGCCGGACAGCGAGCCGGCGATGAGGCCGACGACCTCCATCAGGTCCTCGGCGAGGCGCGATTTCTCCAGCATCACGCCCATGAAGACGAAGAGCGGAATGGCGAGCAGCGTGTAGCTGGTCACCACGCCGAAGATGCGGTTCGGCAGCAGGTTGAACAGAATCTCGCCGAAGCCGAGGAAGCCGAAGACGAAGCCGGTGAGCGCCAGCGTCAACGCCACCGGCAACCCGGCCAGCAGCAGCACGAAGAACGACACGAGCATGCCGATGGCGAGAATTTCGTTGAGAGGCATCATCTGTCCCGGATGGTCAGGCGCGCAGCCGCGCGGCGGCCCGGAGGGCGTCGCCGAGGCTCTGCAGGGTGAAGATCGCAAAGCCCAGCGGAATGAACGCCTTGAGAGCCCAGCGCCAGGGAATGCCTCCGGGATTGGCCGAACCTTCGTCGATCCGCCAGGACTGGCCGACATAGCGCAAGGCCAGGATGATGACGACGAGCCCGAACAGGACGCCGAGGATGGCCGCGAAAAGGTCGATGGCCACCTTCAGCCGCTCCGGGTAGGAGGCGAAGAAGATGTCGACCCTGACATGCTCGCCGTGGCGGATCGCAAAGGCCATGCCGAGCAGGCAGATGGGCACCAGAAGATGCCACTCCAGTTCCTGGGCCCAGACCGAGCCGGTGGAGAAGAGGTAGCGCAGCAGTACGTTGGTCGCCATGACGACGACCAACGCGCAGCAGCAGGCCGCCGCCAGGAGGCCGAAGGCGTCGACAACCCTGTCGATGCCCGCGGCGATCCGCGCCGCGAGGCTCACGAGGGCCGGACCTTGGCGTGATAGACGCCCTCCGACAGCGCAGTCCACTTCGCGTATTTGGCGTAGTAGGCGAAGTAGCTGTCGTGGACCTTCTTCACCAGAGGGTCGGAGAGACCGGCTTCCAGGACCTTGTCGTTGGCCTTGCGAAGCTCCTCGACGACCGCGTCCGGAAGCGGCTTGGCGATCACCTGGTGGTTGGTGACGAGATCGTCGAGCGCCTCGGCGTTGTTCTTCTGCGCCCAGGCCTCGGAGACGACGTTGCAGGCGGCGCTGGCGTTCTCGACGATCGCCTTGAGCTCGTTCGGCAGACGGTTCCAGGCCGTCTTGTTGATGGCGATCTCGGAGACCGTCGCCGTCTCGTGCCAGCCGGTCGTATAGTAGTGCTTGGCGACGCGGTGCAGGCCGAGTTGGCGGTCGAGGAACGGACCGACGAACTCGGCGGCGTCGATCACGCCGCGCTCGAGGGCCGGGAAGATCTCGCCGCCGGGCAGCAGGCGGACGTCGACGCCGAACTGCTGGTAGACGCGGCCGGCCAGGCCGGGAATGCGCATCTTCAGGCCACGGAAATCGGCGATGGTCTCGATCGGCTTGCGGAACCAGCCGGTCATCTGCACGCCGGTGTTGCCGCAGGCGATCGGCACCAGGTTGAAGCGGTCGTAGGTCTCGCGCCAGAGATCCATGCCGCCGCCGTCATAGAGCCAACCATTCATGCCCTGGAAATTGAGGCCGAAGGGCACGGCGGTGAAGTACTGCGCGGCGAAGCTCTTGCCGGTCCAGAAATAGGAGTTGCCGTAGTTCATCTCCACCGTGCCGGCAGAGGCGGCGTCGAAGCCCTCGAAGGCGGGCACAAGTTCGCCGGCGCCGAAGAACTGGATGCGCAGACGGTTGTTCGACATCGTCTGGATGCGCTGAATAAGGTCGGTGGCCGAGCCCGGCCCGACCGAATAGAAGGCGGCACGCGGGCCATAGGCGGATGTCATGCGCCAGGTGAAGGTCGCCTGGGCCGTGACGACATTGGGCGCCGCGATGGTGGCGGCGCCCGCCAGCGTGGCTGTCTTGAAGAAGTCTCTGCGTCGCATGAAAGGCTCCTGACGGGCGGAACGATATCCGACCACAGGATCGCAAGCCGCGTGCCAGCCGGGCCGGCAGCGATTTTGTTACAAAGATCAGACATTTGCGCCGAAGTGTCTGTCAGCGCCTGTTTGGCAGTCGCTGATCACTATTTGTGCAGCTTGATCAAATGCACAACAACCGGGCTGAATCGACCGAGCCACGATCTTGGCTGGTCCTGCGACCTGTCTCGCGACCGCCAGACGCCGTCAGAGCATTTCCAGCCGCCGCCGGCGCGTCGGCGGCGGAAAGGCGCGGTCGATCTCGGCCATATCCTCGGGCGTCAACTCGAGATCGGCCGCCGGACGGTTCTCGACCACATGGGCCGGCGTCGCCATCTGCGGGATCGCGACCACGCCGCCGCGCCGCAATGTGAAGGCGAGTGCCACCTGCGCCGCTTTTGCGCCGGGATGGCGGGCGGCGATGGCGGCAAGAACCGGATGGCGCGGCAGGCGTCCCTGCTCGATCGGCGAATAGGCCATGACCGGGATGCCGCGGGCGGCCTGCCAGGGCATCAGGTCGAATTCGATGCCGCGCCGGCCGCAATTGTAGAGCACCTGGTTGACGGCGACCGCGCCGCCGCCCTCCGCGATCAGTTCCTCCATGTCGTCCCGGTCGAAGTTGGAGACACCCCAGTGGCGGATCTTGCGGTCCGCCTTCAGGCGTTCGAAGGCGCCGATGGTCTCGGCGAGCGGAATGCTGCCGCGCCAGTGGAGCAGGTAGAGGTCGATGCGATCGGTCTTCAGGCGCCTCAGCGACCGCTCGCAGGCCTCGATGGCGCTGCGGCGGCCGGCATTGTGCGGATAGACCTTGCTGACGAGAAAGGCCTCGTCGCGGCGACCGGCCATCGCCTCCCCGACCAGTTCCTCCGCCGCGCCATCGCCATACATCTCGGCCGTGTCGATCAGCGACATGCCGGCATCGAGGCCTTGCCGGAACGCCGTCACCGCCTCGCGCCGCCGGGCGGGCCGGTCGGCAATGGTCCATGTGCCCTGGCCGAGCACGGGGATGGCTTCGCCGGTCGGCAGGCTCGTGGTGGGGATGGGCTGGGTCATGGCCGGCTCCTCGCCCGGAGCCGGTCCGGACCTTACTGCTGCCGCGGGATGTTAGCCGCGGCGATGACCTTTGCCCATTTCTCGGTTTCATTCTTGAGAAACGCGCCGAATTCAGCGGCGGTCTGGGGAGCGGCCTGGGCGCCGAAACGCTCGAACTTCTCGACCGTTTCCCTGTCCTTCAAGGCCTTGACCATCGCCTCGTTGAGCCTGGCGACGACATCCGGCGGCGTCCCCTTGGGGGCGACGATACCGGACCATGAATAGGCCTCGTAGCCGGGCAGGCCCGCCTCCGGCATGGTCGGAATGGTGGGCAGAAGCGACAGCCGCGACGGGCTGATGCCGAGGGCCTTGACCGTCTTCGCCTGGACCTGCGGCACGGCCGTCGGCCCGTCGGAGAACATCAGCTGCACATGGTTGCCGAGCAAGCTGCTCATCGCCGGCGCGCTGCCGCGATGGGCGACGTGCAGCATGTCGGTGCCGGTCATGCTCTTGAACAGTTCACCCGCCAGATGCGTGCCGCCGCCGACGCCGGCCGACCCGTAGGACAGTTTGCCCGGATTGGCCCTGGCATGGGCGATCAGCCCCTTCATGTCGTCGAAGGGTAGCGAGGGGTGGGCGCAGACGATGATCGGGAAGATGCCTGCGCCGCTGACGGGAACAAAGTCCTCGAGGAAGGTGTAGGGCAGGCTCGCCTTCAGGCTCGGATGCACCGAATGGTGGATGGCGCAGACGAGCAGCGTATGGCCGTCGGGATCGGAGCGCTGCACGGCCTGCGCACCGATCACAGCGTCCGCGCCCGGCCGGTTCTCCACCAGGACCGTCTGGCCCCAGGCCTCCTGGAGTTTCTGGGCCATCTGGCGGGCGACGAGATCGACCGGTCCGCCGGGCGGAAACGGTACGACCAGCGTCACCCGCTTGGAGGGGAAGGACTGCGCCCGGGCGGGGAGGATCGAGGCGGCCGCGACACCCCCGAGGGTGGCGAGAACGGTGCGGCGGCTGGCAGTCGTCATGGGTCGTTTCCTCCGGAAGCCATTTTCCTGCATGAAATGGCATTTCACGGAGCGACGCAACTTGGCCGGATGGGAGGGGCCGAAACGAGCATGGCCGGGACGGGCCCGGCCATGTTGGGACAGATCGACCGCGGACGGACACGCCGCCCGCGGTCCCGGGATCGGGGATTTACTCGACCTTGGCGCCGGCGGCGCGGACGACTGCGGCCCAGCGCGGGATTTCCGTCGCCATGCGCGCCTGGAGCACATCTGGCCCCTTCATGGTCGCGAGCGCGCCGAGATCCTGGAAGCGCTTCACGAAGGCCGGGTCCTGGCCGATCTTGATGTGGGCGTCGATGAGCTTCTTCGTGATGGCCTCGGGCAGGCCCTTCGGCGCGATCATGCCGGACCACGAGGTCACGTCGAAATCGGGTACGCCGCCCTCGATCATGGTCGGCAGGTCCGGCAGGCCCGGCCAGCGCTTCGCCGTCGAAACGGCGATCGGCTTGATCGTCTTGCCCTGGATCTGGCCGATGATGGTCGGCAGGTTGTCGAACATGAAGTCGA
>CAZEZD010000145.1:0-7077 GCA_964516115.1 uncultured Hyphomicrobiales bacterium | reverse complement strand
GCAAGCTCACCTTCATCCTGGCGCGCGACATCGGCGAGAGCTTCATCGCCATGGACGTCAACCCCGCCGCGGTGCGCGACTTCCTTGCCGGGGAGCTGGCGAGAGGCTAGGTCGCTTCATGTCGTCCGCGCGATGGCGCGGGCGGACCGACCCTGACTTCATTGCCGCCGCACGCGGCCGAGGACGCCATGGACGAACTTGCGATCAATCCCTGGCTGGCGCTGGGACTCATAGTCTTCTGCCTGTTGCTGTCCGCCTTCTTCTCCAGCGCGGAGACGGCCATGTCGGCTGCCTCCAAGGCGCGCATGCTCGCGCTGGAGAGCGGCGGCGACAGCCGTGCCGGCATCGTCAGCCGCCTGCTCGACACCCGCGAGCGGCTGATCGGCGCCATGCTGGTCGGCAACAACATCGTCAATGTCGGCGTCTCGGCCTTCGCCACCAGCCTGTTCGTCGCGGTGCTCGGCGCCGAGGGCGTGATCTATGCGACCGCCGTCATGTCGGTGCTGCTGATCGTCTTCGCCGAGGTGCTGCCCAAGACGGTGGCGATCGCGCGGCCCGAGTGGATGGCCCTGATCTATGCCCGCCCGGTCTCCTGGGTCGTCGCCCTTTTCGGACCCGTCCTCATCGCCGTCGAGGGCATCGTGCGCGGCGTGCTGCGCCTGTTCGGCATGCGCATCAACGAGAACCAGAACGTGCTCACCGGCGCCGAGGAACTGCGCGGCACGGTCGATCTCATGCACAAGGAGGGCTCGTTCGGGAAGCTCGACCGCGACATGCTCGGCGGCATCCTCGACCTCAAGGACCTCACCGTCGAGGACGTCATGGTCCACCGCACCAAGATGGTGACCATCGATGCCGGCGATGCGCCTGAGAAGGTGGTCCGCGACGTGCTTGCCGCCCCCTATACCCGCATTCCCCTGTGGCGCGGCACGCCGGAGAACATCATCGGCGTGCTGCACGGCAAGGACCTGCTGCGGGCGCTGGCGGCCGCTGGCGGCGACGTCGGCAAGATCGACCCCTCGAGCCTGGTCCTGCCGGCCTGGTTCGTGCCCGATTCCACCAGTCTCCAGGACCAGTTGAAGGGGTTTCTCAGGCGCAAGACGCATTTCGCCTTCGTCGTCGACGAATATGGCGAGGTGATGGGCCTCATCACGCTTGAAGACATCATCGAGGAGATCGTCGGCGACATCAAGGACGAGCACGACGTGCAGGTCACCGGCGTGCGCCCCCAGGCGGATGGTTCGGTCAATGTCGACGGCTCGGTGCCGGTGCGCGACCTCAACCGCGCCATGGACTGGCGCCTGCCCGACGAGGAGGCGACCACCATCGCCGGCCTCGTCATCCATGAGGCCCGCTCGATCCCCGAGACCGGCCAGACCTTCACCTTCCACGGGTTCCGCTTCCAGGTGCTGAGGCGCCAGCGCAACCGGATTACCTCGCTCAAGATCACGCCGCTCGACCGCGTCGTCTGATCGAAACACGGGATGGTCAATCTGACGCGGTTGCCGGCGCTGTCATTGTTCAATCTTTAGGAATAATGACGTAGCGTCAGGCTGCTGTTTTTACCGTGTTTGAGCCCCCGCATGACGAGAGTTGTTCTTGATGGTCATTTCTTCCGGACCCCCTGGACCGGCGTCGCCTACTATGCGTACGGGTTGTACTCGGCGCTGGCGGAAGACGAGCGGGCGAGCCGGCTGACCCTGCTCGAGGGGACCCGGTCGCATCTCCTGAGCCAGTGGGTCAGCGACACCCAAACCCGGCGGGCGGCTCCGACGGGTGATTCCGTGTCGCCGCGCCTGCACCGTCTCGTTCATCGCGTCCCGCTGCTGCGCGGGGTGGCGCGCCGCACGCGCGCGCTGCTTCACCGCATCCCCTTGTCGCGCCTGAATTGCGATCTCTTCCACTCGCTGAACTATGTGCCGGTGACCTCGGTCAGGGCGCCGCTGCTGCCCGTCGTGCATGATATGTCCTGCATGACCAATCCGGACGACCATCCGGCCGAGCGCGTCCGCTTCTTCGAGGCCGAACTCGACAAGGTCCGGTCGGCGCCCGCCATCCATACGGTGTCGCGCTTCTCGCGCGACGAGATCGTCCGGCTGCTCGGCATCGCGCCCGCCCGCATCCACGTCATTCCGCCGGGAGCGGACCGGCAATGTCTCGCCGCGCCGCTCGCCGATGGCACGATACCGGGCGACGTCGCGCCGCTCGGCCTGACGAGCGGCCGCTATGTCGCGGCCGTGGCGACGCTCGAACCGCGCAAGAACCTGCGCACGCTGGTCGCCGCCCAACTGGCGCTGCCGCCGGCTCGCGCCCGCCGCCAGCCTGTCGTCATTGCCGGGGCACGAGGCTGGGGCGACCTGCAATGGCCCTCCGGCCTCGACGCCGCGCTGGCCGACGGGCGCATCGTCCTCGCCGGCTATCTGGATCGCCCGACGCTCATCGACCTCACCCGCCATGCCCGCGCAATCGCCTATCCCTCGACCTATGAGGGGTTCGGCCTGCCCGTGCTGGAGGCGCTGGCCTGCGGCACCGACGCGCTGATTTCCTGCGGCACGGCCTGCGTCGAGGCGGGGCAGGGCGAGGCCATCGAACTGCCGCCCCTCGACGTCGATGCCTGGACCGAGGCGCTCGCCCGTCTCGCCGACGAGCCGCTGACACCGGAGCGTCGCCGGCATCTGCGGGCCGCCGCCCTGCGCGCACCGAGCTGGACCGATGCCGCCCAGTCGACGCTCGGTCTCTATGAGACCATTCTCGGCCGACCCCTCAGGCATGACTGATCTCGACGCAGAGATCGGGACCGCCTGCGACATCCTGCGCGCCGGGTTCGCCGCGGACGCCGAGCCGATCATCGCGGTCGCCTGCATCCGTGACGAACAGGACGTCGTCGAACGGTTCGTGCGTCACAACCTCGCCGTCGTCGACGGGCTGATCGTCCTCGATCACCGTAGCCGGGATCGCACGCCGGAGATTCTGGCCGCCCTCGTCGCGGAAGGGCTGCCGCTGGCGCTGTGCCGCGTGACGCTGCCCGGCAAGCACCAGGGCGACTGGATGACCCGCATGGCGCGCGCGGCCGCCACGCGCCTCGGCGCCCATCCGGTGGTGCCTCTCGATGCGGACGAGTTTCTGACCGGCTCGGACAGGAGCGCGATGCGCGCCCTGCTGAAAGCCGTGCCGCGGGACGGCGTCTCGGCCATCGAGTGGATGAGCTACGTGCCCATGCCCGACGATCCCGCGGGCGAGATCGACTTGCTGGCCCGCATCACCCACCGGCGGGCGCGCGAAGTGTCGCGGACCCTCAAGCTCGCCGTCGGCCGGGATCTTGCCGCCGACCCGCATTTCCTGTGGAGCCACGGCATGCACCGCGCGGCGCGCGGACTGCAGGATCTCGAGCCCGCGCCACAGGTGCCCGAACTTTCATTGGCCCATTTTCCCGTCCGCTCGGTGGAGCAGTTGCGGGGCAAGGTGGCGATCTCCCGGCTCGGCAATGCCGTGCGCACGGGCAAGGCCGACTATCTTTGCTACGACTGGCTGGAGGCGCTGGTCCCGCTCGTGCCGAAGATGACGGCCGATGACCTCAGGCGCGCCGCCGTCCACTATCTGTGCGAGCATGATTTCGGTGACGACGAGGTGGTGGCGGACCTGGTCCGATCGCTGGGAGGACCCCTGCGCTACACGACCGGAGACGTGCCCGATGCCCTCGACCGCGTCATGTGGAGCGCCATGGATCTGGCGCTCCTGTGCGCGACGTGTCCCGAGATCGCCGATTCCAATCCGGGCAATCCATCGATCCTCGAGCAGAACAGACTGATGCGGGCGGCCCTGACAGAGCTCCGCCAGGGGCTCGACCTCCCCGATGTGCCCCCCCGCGAACTGGCGAGGACCGTCATCGAAACGCGCCCGGTCCTGAGGGATATTCCGGCGGGGGCCCTCGCGCAGGAAGTGCTGTTCCGGGTAAGACGTCGTCTCGGGCGGCTGTTCGCGCGCTGAAACGGGCGCGCTGCCGCGCCACCGAGGACATGATGGCCGAGGACACCGGACCGCTGATCGCCCTCATCGCCCACGACCAGAAGAAGCCGGGCATGCTGGCCTGGGCCCGGCGCCATCACGCCCGCCTCGTCCGCCATCCGCTTGTCGCCACCGGCACGACCGGATCGCTCCTGAAACGCGACCTGCCCGATCTCGATATCCGCCTCATGAAGAGCGGTCCGCTCGGCGGTGACCAGCAGATCGGCGCGCTCATCGTCGAGGGCCGCATCGGCCTTCTCGTCTTCCTTGTCGATCCGCTGTCGCCGCACCCGCACGACGTCGACGTCAAGGCGCTGACGCGGCTCGCCGTCGTTTACGACGTGCCCATGGCCTGCAACCTTGCGACCGCCGACCGGCTCATCGCATCGTTCTAGGCGCTACTCCCCCGGCGCCTTCGTCTCCATCGCGAGGGCATGGACGCGGCCCTTCAACTCGGCGTCGAGCACCTGGTTGACCATGCGATGGCGCTCCACCCGCGACTTGCCGGCAAAGGCCGCCGAGACCAGCCTGACGCGGAAATGCGTCTCGCCGCCCTCGCGCCAGCCGCCGTGGCCCCGATGGTTCTCGCTCTCGTCGAGGACCTCCAGCGTCTGCGGGGCGAAGGCCGCCGTCAGCTTGTCCGTCATGGTGTCGCGCACGCTCATCGCTCTCTCCCTGTCCGGCGGCATATCGGCCAGCCGGGCCGCATCCGCAACCCCGCCGCGCCTCCGGCCGCCTTGCCGGAGGCCGCGCCCCTCTGATACACCGCCGGCAACGAGCCCACAGGGGGAAACCCATGCAGAAGTTCACGGTCCTCACCGGCGTCGCGGCGCCGATGCGCACGATCAATGTCGATACCGACATGATCATCCCCAAGCAGTACCTGAAGACCATCAAGCGCACCGGCCTCGGCAAGGGCCTGTTCTCCGAGGCGCGCTACAAGGACGACGGCTCGGAGAACCCGGACTTCATCCTCAACAAGCCGGCCTACCGCAACGCCCAGATCCTGGTCGCCGGCGACAATTTCGGCTGCGGCTCGTCGCGCGAGCACGCCCCCTGGGCGCTGCTCGACTTCGGCATCCGCTGCGTGATCTCCACCAGCTTCGCCGACATTTTCTACAACAACTGCTTCAAGAACGGCGTGCTGCCGATCAAGGTCTCGCCGGAGGAGCTGGAGAAGCTGTTCGAGGACGCCGACCGCGGCTCCAACGCCACCCTGACGGTCGACCTCGAGGCGCAGGAAATCCGCGGCCCCGACGGCGGCGTCATCAAGTTCGACGTCGACGCCTTCCGCAAGCACTGCCTCCTGAACGGCCTCGACGACATCGGCCTGACCATGGTCAAGGAAAAGGCCATCGGCCAGTTCGAGACCACCGTCTCGGCCGCCCGTCCCTGGCTCTGAGAGCCCCGACACCGAAGGAGCCTGCCATGGATCGCCGTCTCATCTCCACGGGCTCCCCCTTCGAGAAGACGGCGGGCTATTCGCGCGCCGTGGTGCAGGGCGGCTTCGTCTTCGTCGCCGGGACGACCGGCTACGACTATGCGACCATGCAGCTTCCCGATTCCGTCGAGGAGCAGGCCCGCAACTGCCTGAAGACCATCGCGGCGACGCTGCGCGAGGCCGGCACGTCCATGGCCGAGGTGGTGCGCGCCACCTACTACATCACGGACGCTGGCGATGCCGACAAGGTCTTCCCGATCTTCGGCGAGATGTTCGGCGACATCCGCCCGGCCGCGACGCTTCTCGTCGTCGCCGGCCTCTACAAGCCCGAGATGAAGATCGAGATCGAGGTCACCGCCGCCATGCCGGCGACGGCGGCGCCCGACGCACTGTTCTCCTGATCCTGCGGCTGGACCTGCCATGACCGACACCCGCCCGCCGAGCCTTGCCGACCTGCGCGGCGAGATCGACCGCATCGACGGCGCCATGCATGCGCTGCTGATGGAGCGCGGCCAGATCATCGAGAAGCTGATCGAGGTGAAGAAGACCGCCGAGACCGGCTCCGCCTTCCGGCCGGCGCGCGAGGTCGAGGTCGTCCGCCGCCTCGTCGAAAACCACAAGGGCCTGCTGCCGGTCGAACTCGTGGTGCAGATCTGGCGGCAGATCATCTCCACCTTTACCTATGTGCAGTCGCCGCACTCCGTCCATGTCGTCATGGGGCCGGAGCAGGAGAACGCCCGCGAACTCGCCCGCTTCCACTTCGGCTTCGGCGTGCCGCTGGTGAAGCACTCGAGCCCCGGCTCGGTGATCGCCGCCATCGCCCGCGACCGCGGCGATCTCGGCCTCATCGGTCTCGGCCCCGCGCGCGAGGCCTGGTGGGACAAGCTCGGCCTTCCCGACCAGCCGATCGCCATGGCGACCGCCCCGGCCATCGCCCGCGCCGCCAGCCCGCGGCCGCCGCAGGCGCTCGTCATCGGCCATCCCTCCATCGACACGGCCGGCCTCGACAACCGCGTCGTCGCGGTGACGCTGACGGGACATCCCCCGGTGCATGTCGACGCGGTGCTCGCCAGCGCCGACGAGGGCGGCCATCACCATGTCCTTGCCTGGGGGCCGCGCGAGGCCTCCGACGAGGAGATCGCGCGCGACGTCGCCTCCGGAATGGCGGTTGAAGCCGCCCGCACGGTCGGCTACACCGCAAAGCCCATCGCGGCCTGATATTTCTGACAGCTTGCGGCCCGTGCCGCTCCTCGCTCCGGTATCGCCATGACCAACCAAGCCTCGCGTCCCGTTCCCCGTCCCGGAGTGATGGCGATCGACGCCTATGTGCCCGGAAAGTCCGGCGCGCCGGGCGCCGCCAAGGTCTACAAGCTCTCCTCCAACGAGACGCCGCTCGGCGCCAGCCCGAAGGCCATCGAGGCCTTTCAGAAGCTCGCGGGCAAGCTGGAGCTCTATCCGGAGGGCTCCTCCGCCGAGCTGCGGGAGGCCATCGCCGGCCTCTACGGCCTCGATGCCGACCGTATCCTCTGCGGCTCGGGCTCCGACGAACTCCTGTCGCTCTTGACCAACGCCTATATCGGCCCCGGCGACGAGGGCGTGTTCACCGAGCACGGCTTCCTCGTCTACAAGAT
>CAZEZD010000144.1:0-7080 GCA_964516115.1 uncultured Hyphomicrobiales bacterium | reverse complement strand
GGCCGATCCGCAACATGGTCAACCACGAGACCAACGAGGTCTTCTTCGACGATCTGGAGATCCCGGCCGAGAACCTGATCGGGCAGGAGGGCAAGGGCTTCAAGACGATCCTGTCGGGGCTCAATGCCGAGCGCACGCTGATTGCGGCGGAATGCATCGGCGACGGCTACTGGTTCATCGACCGCGCGAAGAAGTACGGCAGCGAGCGGATCGTGTTCGACCGGCCGATCGCGAAGAACCAGGGCATCCAGTTCCCCATCGCCCGGGCCTATGTGAACATCCGGGCCGCGGATCTCATGCGCTTCCAGGCGGCGGCGCTCTGCGATGCGGGCGACGAGTTCGGCGCCGAGGCCAACATGGCCAAGCTTCTCGCCGCCGACGCCTCGTTCGAGGCGGCGAACGCCTGCATCCAGACCCATGGCGGCTTCGGCTTTGCCGCCGACTACGACGTCGAGCGCAAGTTCCGGGAGACGCGGCTTTATCAGGTGGCGCCGATCTCCACGAACCTCATCCTCGCCTATGTCGGCGAGCATGTGCTGGGAATGCCGCGCTCATACTAGCCCCGCGCGGAAGGGGTACGGATTTTCCGGCAAAGGCCTTGACGCGACGGAGTTTTTCCGGCCTTCGATGGTTGCACACCCTGACCGGGGATCTCCGTGCAGCTTTACCTCCCGATCGCCGAATTGCCCGTCAACATGCTCCTCATCCTGGGCATGGGGCTCGCGATCGGCTTCATCTCCGGGATGTTCGGGGTCGGTGGCGGATTCCTGCTGACGCCCTTGCTGATCTTCATCGGCATTCCCCCTGCCATCGCCGTCGCCTCCGTCTCCGGCCAGATCGCGGCGTCGTCGCTGTCGGGGACGCTCAGCTACTGGCGCAAGAACGCGGTCGACGCCAAGCTCGTCGGGGTTCTGTTGATCGGCAGCGGCGTCGGAACCGCCGGCGGCGTCGCCGCCTTCTCCCTGCTCCGGCGGGAGGGCCAGCTCGATCTCTTCATCGCCCTGTCGTACGTGACGCTGCTCAGCGGCATCGGCCTGCTGATGGTGGTGGAGAGCAGCCGCGCCATCGCCCGCGCGCGATCCGGTGAACCGCCGAAGCTTCTCCCCGCGCGCGACCGGCGCATCGCCTCCGGGCTTCCCTTCGTCATGCATTTTCCGAAGTCCCGCATCACGGTCTCCGCCATTCCGGTGGTCGCCATCGGCCTCGGCATCGGCTTCCTCGGTTCGATGATGGGTATCGGCGGCGGCTTCCTTCTGGTGCCGGCGCTGATCTACCTGCTGCGCGTCTCGACCGCGGTGGTCATCGGCACGTCGAGCCTGCAGACGCTCGTGACCATGCTGATGGCGGTGGTCTTCCACGCTGCCACCAACGCCACCGTCGACGTGGTCCTGGCCCTGCTCCTGATGATCGGCGGCGTCGTCGGGGCGCAGTTCGGCGCGCGCACATCGCTGGCGCTGAAGGGGGAGGAACTGCGCCTGCTGCTCGGTCTGGTCGTGCTCGCGGTCGGCATGCGGTTCTTCATCGACCTGGTGGCGCGACCGGACGACCCGTTCTCCAACACCATCATGGAATGGGTGGTGCGGGCATGAGGCGGATCATCCTCGTCCTCGCGCTGCTGATCGTCGCCCCGGCTGCCTTCGCCGAGACGATGATCACGTCGCTCTCGACGCACCGGCTGCAGATCACCTCCAGCTTCATCGGCTCGCAGATCGTCCTGTTCGGGGCGATCGAACGCGATGCGCAGACCATCTCGCGCGCCGGCGGCTATGATCTGGCCGTCGTCGTGCGGGGACCCCGGGCCATGGTCGTGACCCGCCAGAAGACCCGTTTCTTCGGCATCTGGGTGAACACCGACGCGCGCGAGTTCGTCGAGGTGCCGAGCTTCTATGCCCTGCTCGCGAACAAGCCGGCAGGCGAACTCGCCGATCTCGACCTGCGCAGCCGCCAGCAGATCGGCGTCGACGCGATCACGGCGATCACGCCGCGCCTCGGCACCAATCCCTCCGCGACCCCCGCCTTCCGCGAGGCCTTCCTGCGCATCAACCGGGCCAAGGGCCTCTATCGGGAGAATCCGACGGGCGTCACCTTCCTCACCCCGAACCTGTTCCGCGCCAACATTCCGGTGGTGCCGAACACGCCGGTCGGAAACTTCGACGTCGACATCTTCCTGATGTCGGGCGGCGTTGTGCTGGCCCGCGAGAGTACCAATTTCGAGGTCACCAAGACCGGCTTCGAGGCCTTCATCGCCAATGCAGCCCGCGATCACGGCATCCTCTACGGACTGGCCGCCGCCATGCTGGCGCTGTTCACCGGCTGGGCCGCCAGCGTCGTGTTTCGTCGTGACTGATCACTGCGGTCACAGAGCCGTCTCGACGACGTGTCAGGGACCGGGCCTGGAAGAGGGGTGCGGGCATGGCCGATGACATCCGGCAGAGCTGGACCGAAGGCTGGGCCGGGCGCTGGTTTCTCTATGCCTGCGGTGCGGTGCTGGCCATCGCGCTGATGACGGCGGGGTCGCTCCCCTGGCCCTATGCGGCCGGCGCGGGGGCGGCGCTCGCCCTTGCAGGCCTCGTGGTCCGCCGCCGGCCCCGGACCGCGGCGCCGCTGGACAGCGAATTGCTGGCCCGGCGCGCCGCGAGGCTGACCGATCTGACGGTCGAGGGTCTGATGGCCTCGCTGCCGGTTCCGGCGATCCTGCTCGATCCCAAGCTCACGGTGCGGACGTTCAACGGCCGTGCGGCCGATCTCGTGCCCGGCCTCCGGCGCGGCGAGCCCCTGACGCTGTCGCTCCGCGCTCCCGATGTCATCGAGACCGTGCGCCGGGCGCTCGCAAGCAACCTGCCGCAGAGCGTCGACTATGCCGAGCGCGTGCCTGTCGCCCGCTGGTTCAGCGTCGAGGCGGCCCCGGTGGCGGTGACCTCCGAGGCGCGGGACGGGAGCCGTCCGGACTTCGTTCTCCTGTCGCTGCGCGACCTCACGGAGGAGCGACGGCTGGAGCGCCTGCGCGCCGATTTCGTCGCCAATGCCAGCCACGAGTTGCGCACGCCGCTGGCCTCGGTGGTCGGCTTCATCGAGACGATCCAGGGCCCGGCGCGCAACGACGTGCAGGCGCGCGAGAAGTTCCTCGACATCATGCTGGCGCAGGCCCGCCGCATGTCGCGCCTCATCGACGATCTCCTGTCGCTGTCGCGCGTCGAGCTCAACGAACATGTGCGGCCCGTCGGGATCGTCGATCTCGTCCCGTTGCTCGCGCATGTGCGCGACACGCTCGGGCCCTACGCGCGCGGGCAGGATGTCGAGGTGGAGATCCGCAGATCCATACCAGTGCTGGCGGTGAACGGCGATCAGGACGAGCTCATCCGACTGTTCGAGAACCTCGTGCAGAACGCGATCAAATACGGCGCGGAGGGCAAGCGGGTCGACATCCTGATCGACCGCGAGGCTCGTGAGGGGCGGCGCGACGACGCCGTTGTGACGATCCGCGATCATGGTCCCGGCATTCCGGCGGAGCATCTGCCGCGGCTCACCGAGCGCTTCTATCGTGCCGATGTGGCGTCGAGCCGGGAGAAGGGCGGAACCGGCCTCGGGCTCGCTCTCGTCAAGCACATCCTCAACCGGCATCGCGGCCGGCTGTCCATCGAGAGCGTGCCGGGCCAGGGCGCGATCTTCACGGTCAGGATCGAGGTGGCCGAGCCCGCCGACGGTGATGCAGGCACGGCATCCAACCCTCCCGCCTGATACCGCCAACAGCCGCCCTTCCAGGGGCCTGATCCGGTCTGAGTTGTCGCAACAGTGACAAGTGTTTGAATCGGGACGATATTCCGTGTCATCGATACGTCACGCGACGGGCATAGAACCGTCGCGGGCAAGGACTATCCAACGAGTCCCACCCGCCGTTTGCAGGAGCCTGGCATGACCGAACATACCGTGAGCGCATTCGAGAACGAGCTCAAGGGCCTGGCTCAGCGCATCGCCGAGATGGGCGGACTTTCCGAGCGGCAGATCGCCAGTTCCATCGACGCGCTGATCCGCAGCGACATGGACCTAGCGCACCGGGTGCGCGAGGCCGATGTGCAGATCGATGCCCTTCACCGCGAGATCGAGGAGACTGGCATCCTCATCATCGCCAAGCGCCAGCCGATGGCGATCGACCTCCGCGAGGTCGTCGGCGCCCTGCGGATTGCGAGCGACCTTGAGCGTATCGCCGATCTCGCCAAGAACATCGCCAAGCGCGTCATCGTCATGAACGGCGCGCTGTCGCTGCCGAAGGTCTCGGGCGGTTTCGACGCCATGGCGCGCCTGGCCCTCGAGCGCGTCAAGCAGGTGCTCGACGCCTATTCGCAGCGCGATGTGGCGGCGGCGCTGGAGGTCTGGAAGGCCGACGGCGACGTCGACGCCCTGTACAATTCGCTGTTCCGCGAGCTGCTCACCTACATGATGGAGGATCCGCGCAACATCGGTTCCTGCACCCATCTGCTGTTCTGCGCCAAGAACCTTGAGCGGATCGGCGACCACGCCACCAACATCGCCGAGACCGTCTACTACATGGTCAACGGCGTGACGCTCACCGACGAGCGGCCGAAGCTCGACACGACGACCATGGTGTCCGTCGGGTCCTGACGGTTGCCGCGGGCAGAACCGGAAAGAATGCCATGACCGCACGCATCATGGTCGTCGAGGACGAGGAAGCGATCACCGTCCTCCTGCGCTACAATCTTGAGGCCGAGGGCTATCGCGTCGAGGTCGTCGGGCGCGGCGACGAGGCCGAGGTCAGGCTGCGCGAGGTCGTCCCGGACCTGGTTCTCCTTGACTGGATGCTTCCGGGCCTGTCGGGCATCGAACTGTGCCGCCGCATCCGCCTGCGCCCCGAGACCGAGCGCCTTCCCGTGATCATGCTGACGGCGCGCGGCGAGGAGGGCGAGCGGGTGCGGGGGCTCGCCACCGGTGCCGACGACTATGTCGTGAAGCCCTTCTCGGTGCCCGAACTGCTCGCCCGCGTCAGGGCGCTGCTGCGGCGGGCGAAGCCCGAGCATCTGTCCAGCCTGCTGAAATCCGGCGATATCGAACTCGACCGCGAGACGCGGCGTGTCCATCGCGCCGGCCGGGAGATCAATCTCGGACCGACCGAGTTTCGCCTGCTTGAGTTCCTCATGCAGTCGCCCGGCCGCGTCTATACGCGCGAACAGCTTCTGGACGGGGTGTGGGGCCGCGACGTCTATATCGACGAGCGCACCGTGGACGTACATATCGGCCGCCTGCGCAAGGCGGTGAAGCGGGGACGGGAGACGGATCCGATCCGCACCGTGCGCGGCTCGGGCTATTCCTTCAACGAGCGGTTCGCCGGGGTCGCGGCCTGACCGGCGTCACGCCTCGAGGCTTTCCTTCAGCAGTTCCAGTTCCAGCCAGCGATCCTCGGCGGCGGACAGTTCGCCCTGCGCCCGGGTGAGGGCGGCGGACGCCCTGTCGAAGGCGGCGCGGTCGCGCGCATAGAGCGCCGCATCGGAGAGGATCGCCTGCAGCTTGGCGATGTCACGGCCGAGCGCCTCCATGCGCCCCGGCAGGCTGTCGAGATCGTGCTTGTCCTTGAACGACAGCTTGCGCCTTGCGGCATCCGGCGCCCGGTCGCTCCGTACCACCGCCGGGGTCTCGGGCCTTGCCGTCTTTTCGACGGTCCGCGCCGTCACGCCGGCGCCCCGCTGGGTGATCATGTCGGAATAGCCACCGGCATATTCGATCCAGCGGCCGGAGCCCTCGCTGACCAGAACCGAGGTGCAGACGCGGTCGAGAAAATCGCGATCGTGCGACACCAGGATCACGGTGCCGGGGAAGTCCGTGAGCATCTCCTGCAAGAGGTCGAGCGTTTCGAGGTCGAGGTCGTTGGTCGGCTCGTCGAGGACCAGCACATTGGCAGGGCTCGCGAGCGCCCGCGCCAGCAAGAGGCGACCCCGCTCGCCGCCGGAGAGGACGCCGACGGGTGTGCCCTTCTGCTCGGGGGAAAACAGGAAGTCCTTCATGTAGCCGATCACATGGCGGTTCTCGCCGTTGATCGTCACGTAGTCGCCGCGCCCGCGCGTCAGCGCCTCGGTGAGCGGCGTCGCCGGATCGAGCGCCTCGCGCTTCTGGTCGAGCGTCGCCATGGCGAGATTGGTGCCGAGGACGATGGAGCCACTGTCAGGGGCCAGCGTCCCGGTCAGCATCTGCACAAGCGTCGTCTTGCCGGCGCCATTGGGGCCGACGATGCCGAGGCGGTCGCCGCGCAGGATGCGGATCGTCAGGTTGTCGACGATGGCGCGGTCGCCGAAGTGCTTGGAAATGCCGACCGCCTCGACAACGCGCTTCCCGGACACGTCGGCCTCGCTGACCGTCATCGCGACATTGCCCACGGCCTTGCGATGCTCGCGGAAATCCTTGCGCAGGGCGTGCAGGTTGCCGAGGCGGCGGACGTTGCGCTTGCGCCGGGCCGAGACGCCATAGCGCAGCCAGTGCTCCTCACGGACGATCTGCCGGTCGAGCTTGTGCTGCTCCTTCTCTTCCTGCTCCAGCACCTCGTCGCGCCAGGCCTCGAAATGGGCGAAGCCCTTGTCGAGGCGCCGCGTCGTGCCGCGGTCGAGCCAGACGGTGGCGCGCGACAGCGTCTCGAGGAAGCGGCGGTCATGGCTGATCATAACGATGGCCGAGGACAGGCGCCGCAGCGTCTTCTCCAGCCATTCGATCGCCGGGAGGTCGAGGTGGTTGGTGGGCTCGTCGAGGATGAGGATGTCGGGTTCCGGCGCGATGGCATGCGCCAGCGCGGCGCGCTTGGCTTCTCCGCCGGACAGCGAGGCCGTGCCTTCCTCGCCGGTGAGGCCGAGGTCCTCCAGCAGGAGGCGGGCGCGATGGGCGTCGTCTCCGGGCCCAAGACCGCTCTCGACATAGGCGAGCGTGGTCGGGAAGGCGCTCAGGTCCGGTTCCTGCAGCAGATAGCGGATCGTCGCGCCGGGCTGGGCGAAGCGCGTCCCGGAATCGGCCTCGACGAGGCCCGCCGCGATCTTCAGCAGCGTCGACTTGCCGGAGCCGTTGCGACCGACGAGCGCGAGCCGG
>CAZEZD010000143.1:0-7123 GCA_964516115.1 uncultured Hyphomicrobiales bacterium | reverse complement strand
GATCTCCTTCGGCGTGCCCTTCGGCGCGACGAAGCCGTTCCACGAGGTGATGTCGAAGCCCGGCAGGGTGTCGTTCAGTGGCGGAATCTCCGGCGCGATGGTCACCCGCTTCAGCGAGGTGACGGCAAAGCCGCGGAGCGTGCCGGCCTTGTAGTGCGGATAGGGCGAGGTGAAATTGTCGAAGGAGAGCTTCACCTCGCCGGTGAGAAGCCCCTGCACGAGACCGGCCGACGAGCGGAACGGCACATGGGTCATGCGGGTGCCGGTGAGCTGCATGAACAGCTCGGCGGAGAGATGGATCGACGTGCCGATGCCCGACGAGCCGAAATTCTCCTTGCCGGGATTGGCCTTCAGATAGGCGATGAACTCCGGCAGCGTCTGGGCCGGCACCGAGGGATGGACGCACATGAAATTCGGCTGCGCCGAGGACAGCGACAGGAACTCGAAGTCCTCCATCGGCTTGAACGGCAGGCGATCGCCATAGAGATTCGGGTTGATGCCGTGATTGGCGATCGTCGTCATGCCGATCGTGTAGCCGTCATTGGCCGAGCGGGCGATGGCCGCGACGCCCACATTGCCGCCGGCACCCGCCTTGTTCTCAATAACGAAGCTCTGGCCGAGCTTGGCGAGCAGCCGTTCGGTCACGATGCGGCCGATAACGTCCGTCGAGCCGCCGGCGCCGAAGGGCACGATCACGGTGACAGGGCGGTTCGGGTAGGCCTGCGCAAACCCTTCGCTGCCGATGAAGGGGGCGGCGAGCGTCCCCGCCGTCAGCGAGAGCACAGTTCGCCTGTCGATCGTCTTGGTCATGGTTCCTCCTGGGAGATTTGAATCGCGCGGCTTCACGGCCGTCTTGGCCGGGAAACTAGCACGGCCCGCCGTTCACGCAACGGTGAAGCGGCGCAGCAATCCAGCGATCAGGAGAATTGGCCGGCGGTGTTCTCCGCCGGCGCAGGTGTCAGGCCATGGACCGGAGCTGACGCGGCAGCGCGGCGAGATCGGCCTCAAGCTCGCCGATGCGGGCACGCAGGGCCGATTCCGCCTCGGTGCGGTTGGTGAACTCGGCCTCGTCGACGACGAATTTCTCGCCGCGGAAGAGGCCGGACTTCTTCACCTTCACGCCGTTGGTCCTCAGATCGTCGAGCAGCTTCTGGGCCGCGGTGATCTTGGCGTTGATGGCGTTGTTGTGCTCAAGGGCCGTCGCCCGGTCACGCTCGCGCTGGGAATCGGCAAGGCGCGCGTTGCGCGCATCAATGCGCGCCCGGTAGTCGGCCGCCTCGAGATATTCGGTGCGCTGGCAAACGACCAGGAGCGAGGCGGTGGTGCCGGCGGCCCAGCCGAGGCCGAAGGCGCCGAGTACCGCTTCGGCCTCGCGCCGGTTACCCTGGCGCACGACCTTCTGATGCTCGTGGTAGGTCAGGCTCTTGTCCAGCGGAACGACCATCTTGATCTCCCACTGGTCCTCGTTGAGCGAGGCGATCAGCTGGTCGAGACGGGACGTGATCTCGGGAACGTCGACCGTCACCGCCCCGAGGCTCCACTCCTTGTCGCCCTCCGTCTTGGTCCAGTTGGGGAACAGGTCGACGGTGAATTGCTTGGTCTCGATCCACGGGATCATGGCTGTTGAACTCGTCGGCAGGGAGGTCGCGGAAACGGGGGGCGTGGCGGGGAAAGGCTGCAGGCGCGAGGCCGGAACGGCGAGCGCGGGCGGCTCGGGAGAGAGTTCCGGCTCGGCGGGCGTGTCGACCGGGGCGGTCACGATCAGCGGATCAAGGACGACAGGCGGCGGCGCGGCGGGCACGACCGGCGAGCCCATCGGCGGATCCGGCCGGTCGAGGCTGAAGCCGTCGAGGGCGGCCGCCAGTTCGTCGAGCTTTGCGCGATCGTCCGGCGCCAACTCAACGGCCGGGACGTTCGCGGGCGCCGCCACTGGTTGCAAGTCCGTCGAGGTAGCGGGTCCAGATCGCGTCGTGGTCTCGTCCGAGCTCATACAGGTAGTCCCATGAGTAGATGCCGGAGGAATGCATGTCGTCGAAGCTGAGGCGGACCGCATAGTGACCGACCCGGTCGACCCCGATCAGTTGCACGTCCTTCTTGCCCCCGACGAACTTGCGCTCCGACGGTGAATGCCCCTGCACTTCCGCAGAGGGGCTCTCCACCCGCAGATATTCGGCGTCGAGGGCAAAAATGTGCCCGTCGTCGAAGGTAACCGTGAGGCGGCGCCGGTCGGCGGACAATCGCAACTCGGTCGGCCAGGCATGCTGGCGACCCGTGGCGCTTTCGACAGCGCTGATCTCCCGCATGGCCGCATCTCCCTGAGCGAGAACGTGTCGCAGAACGGAACGGAGAGGTAGACTGTTCCGCCGCGTACTTCAACGCCGCAGGGGCGTGACGAACGGCACAAGCATGCCTAAATAGAGGTCATGGCGGCCGGCTTCACGCCGGGCGGCCGGGAGGATTGCATGTTCGACGCTGCCGCCTCGGTGAAACCGGCCCCGATGATCGACCCCTTCGGGCGGTCCATCGACTATCTGCGCGTCTCGGTGACGGACCGCTGCGATTTCCGCTGCGTCTACTGCATGTCGGAGAACATGGCGTTCCTGCCGAAGAAGGACCTGCTGTCCCTCGAGGAACTGGACCGGCTCTGCTCGGCCTTCATCGCCAAGGGTGTCCGCCGGCTGCGCCTGACCGGCGGCGAGCCCCTGGTCCGCAAGGAGGTCATGACGCTGTTCCGCTCCCTGTCGCGCCATCTCGACCGGGGGACGCTCGACGAACTGACCGTGACGACCAATGGCTCGCAGCTCGCCCGCCATGCCGCCGACCTCGCCGCCTGCGGCGTCCGGAGGATCAACGTTTCGCTGGATACGCTGGATCCGGGGCGGTTCCGCGCCATTACCCGCTGGGGCGACCTCGACGCCGTGCTGAAGGGCATCGACGCGGCGCTGGCCGCCGGCATCCATGTGAAGATCAACGCGGTGGCCCTGAAGGGTGTCAACGAGGCCGAGATCGCCGATCTCGTGACCTGGGCTCACGGCAAGGGCATGGACATTTCCTTCATCGAGGTCATGCCGCTGGGTGACATCGAACCGTCCCGCCTCGACCAGTACCTGCCGCTGTCGATGGTGCGCGCTGAGCTCTCCGAGCGCTGGACCCTCACCGAGAGCCAGCACCGTACCGGCGGTCCGGCGCGCTATGTGGATGTGGCGGAGACCGGAGGGCGGATCGGCTTCATCACGCCGATGACCCACAATTTCTGCGAAAGCTGCAACCGGGTGCGGGTCACCTGCACCGGAACGCTCTACATGTGTCTCGGCCAGGAGGACGCCGCCGACCTCCGCGCGCCGCTGCGCGCCTCGGAGGCCGACGATCTTCTGTTCGCCGCTATCGACCGGGCCATCGCCCGCAAACCGAAAGGTCACGACTTCGTGATAGACCGCCGGATGCAGCGGCCTTCGGTATCAAGGCACATGAGCATGACCGGCGGCTGATAAGATTATTTCATTCGTGTACGAACAGAAGAAATAAACACGTCCGGGCGCTGCGCGAAGCTCTTACCTGCATTGCACCAGGGCTGCCGCAAGGGAAAATGCCCCTTTCGCGCCACAATCGGAAGGCTTATGCGTCCTTATACAGGAGCCCCACGAGTTAGCGGATTCGTTCCGCCACGGGCTCGATTCGCATTCAACCCCACATGCCATCCTGCGCAGCGAAGCGTCGGGCGGCCCGTCCTACTGAGGCGACCGTGATGAACTCATCATCTCCGGCGGCGCAGGCTGATCCCGTTCTTGTGCGGGAGGCCCTGCAGCAGCTTCTCCAATCGTCCTTCGTCCCGGACGGCTCCGTTCTGGCCACGATGCTGTCGCATGTCGTCGAGCGCACGCTCGCCGGCGATGGCCGCTCCATCAAGGCCTATACGATCGCCGTGGAAGCTTTCGGCCGGCCTCCCGACTTCGATCCCGACCGAGACTCGACGGTGCGCGTCACGGCCATGCGCCTTCGCACGGCACTCGACCTCTACTACGCGGGTCCGGGAGCGAACGACCCGCTGCGCATTCGTCTGGTGCCGGGGTCCTATCGTCCGATCTTCGAGCCGACCGGGATTGCGGCCGTTCCATCCTCGTCAGGCGCCCGCATCGCACCCGCCATCCCGGCCGCAGAACCGCCCGCGCGTCGCCTGCGGGTTCCCGCCCTCGCCGGCTGGCTCGCGGCGATCACCATCATTCTCGCGCTCGACGTCGCCATGACGGTCTCGCTCATGGCGTATCAGTTGCGCGGCGAGGCGGTGGTCGAACCGCAGGTCGCCAAGCCGGCGTTCAAGGGCGTCAGCACGGCCGAGAAGCCGGCTCCCCGCAGCCCCGTCTTCGACCTGATCCGGCACGACGTGCAGCGCAGTTTCGAGCAGCCGATCGACTAGGCTTTCATCGCGGGGCAGGTGCGACGCCGCCGCCCTCGACGCCGCGGCGATCTGGCGCTAGCTGAATCGCGGGGACGAAGCGACCGGAGCGCACAAGCGTGGCCAACTATGACGTGATCGTTGCCGGCATCGGCGCGATGGGATCGGCCGCGGCCTATCAACTGGCGCGCCGCGGCCAGCGGGTTCTGGGCCTCGAACGCTTCGACATTCCGCATGCGATGGGGTCGTCGCACGGGACCAACCGGATCATCCGGCTCGCCTATTTTGAACATCCCCTCTACGTGCCGCTTCTGCGCCGGGCCTATGAGCTGTGGCGGGAGACGGAAAGCGCGTTCGGCGAACAGCTCCTCTACATCACCGGCGGCATCGACGCGGGTCCACCCGCCGGGCGCGTGGTGTCGGGATCGCTCGCCGCCTGCCGGGAGCACGACCTGCCGCACGAACTCCTCGATGCGAAAGAGGCCATGCGGCGGTTCCCCGGCTTCCGCCTCGGCGCCGATCAGGTCGCCAACTTCCAGGCCGATGCGGGCTTCGTCATGAGCGAGCGCGCCATCGTCGCGCACGTCACCATGGCGATGGCGGCCGGCGCCGAAATCAGGGCGCGCGAGGCCATCCTCGGCTGGGAGCCCACCGCGGGCGGCGGCGTACGCGTGACGACGTCGCGGGGGAGCTACGAGGCCGGCCGGCTGATCCTGTCGACCGGCGCATGGATCGGCGACCACGCCGCCGATCTCGCCAGCCTCGCGGCTCCCGAACGTCAGGCGCTTGGCTGGTTCCAGCCCAGGGTTCCGGAGCACTTCGCCCTCGGCGCCTTCCCCGTCTCCATCGTCGAGACGGGTTCGACCTCCTGCTACCAGTTCCCGGTCTTCGGCGTGCCCGGATTCAAGATCGGCCTCTATCACCACCTGAATGAAACCGGCCACGCCGACAGCCTGTCGCGGGAGCCGACCGAGCAGGATGAGGCGGCGCTGCGCGCGGTCCTGCGCGAGACCTTCCCCGACGCGGACGGGCCGCTCCTCGGGCTGCGCTGCTGCATGTTCACCAACACCCCGGACGAGCATTTCATCGTCGACACCCTGCCCGGCCTGCCGCAGGTCGTCGTCGCCTCGCCCTGCTCGGGCCACGGCTTCAAGTTCGCCGGGGTGATGGGCGAGGTTCTGGCCGACCTCGCCATCTCCGGCGCCACGCGCCACGACATCTCGCTGTTCCGTCTCGACCGGTTCGCCGCCGGCGGCGGAGCCGTGCCTTGACCCCCTTCACCGCTCCCGCGGTGGATGCGGGCGCCAATCGCCGGGGCATCATCGCGATGTGCACCGCGATGGCCTGCTTCATGACCAACGACACCCTGGTCAAGCTGGTGGCGCGGGACCTGCCCTCCGGCGAGATCATCGCCATCCGCGGCGCCTTCGCCACAGTGATGGTCTTCGCCTGGCTGGTGATCGCCGGCCATGTCCGGCACATCGGCAAGGCGGCCTCGCCGCTGGTCGCCAGCCGCGCCGGGCTCGAGGCGCTGGTCGCCTTTCTCTTCATCACGGCCATCGCCGACATGCCGATCGCCGACATCACCGCCATCTTCCTCATCACGCCGCTGCTGATCACCGCTCTGTCAGGCCCTCTCCTGAAGGAACAGGTGGGCTGGCGGCGCTGGTCGGCGGTCGCTGCGGGCTTTGCCGGCATGCTGCTGGTGGTGAAGCCGGGCGGCGCCGGATTCGTCGCGGGCTCGGCCACCGCCATGGCGCTCGCCAGCGTGGTCTTCTGCGCGGTGCGCGACATGGTCACGCGCTTCATCGACCCGCGCATCCCCACCATTGTCATCACGCTGACGACCTGCGTCGCCGTCGGGGCTTTCGGCGCGGCGATGATCCCGTTCCAGACCTGGGTCCCGCCGACGCAGACCCACGTGCTCATCCTGCTCGCCGCGGCCACGGTGGTTGTCGTCGGCAATCACGCGATGATCCTCGCGTTCCGCGGCGTGGAGGTCTCGCTGGTCTCGCCGTTCCGATATTCGGTCATGGTCTGGGCCATCGTCTCGGGCATCACCGTTTTCGGTGAATGGCCAGATGCGGCGAGCTGGGCCGGCATCGCCCTCATCGTCGGGGCGGGGCTGTACACGCTTCATCGCGAGCGCGTGCGCCTGCGCGTGCGCGACGCCAAGGCGGAAGCCGAGACGACGCTGCCCTGACCGCTGCGATTGGCGTTTGTGTCCTGGCGCGCGCCCGGAGCGCAATTTTCCGCGCTCAATCCCTCGCTTTCGATCCCGATTGTCACCAGACCACTATTGTCCGCGCCGAAGCCGTGGCATAGAGAAGCCGCGGCGCTCAGGCGCCGAGCCGGTCACCGCACAACAACCGCGGGGCTGGTCAGCGGGACAGGCATGACGGGCGATCACGGCCGGCCGAGGTTTACGCTCCACCAAGCGGAGCGGACCGGCCGCCTCGGGGACCTCTTTCCTGGCGGCGCACCGGACGGGCTGGTCCGGTCGGCCGTCGCAGGGAGCGGGTTCCGATCGTCCCGGAAGGCTGCGCCCCCGCGAGGTCATGGCCTTCCAGGGAGTGTGCCCGGCATGCAGGTATTGCTTTCCATCAGCCGCGTCATCGACGCGGTGAACACCGCCATCGGCAAGGCCGTCAGCTGGCTGATCCTCGTCGCCGTCGTCATCTCGGCGGGCAATGCGATCATCCGCAAGGTGTTCTCGAGTTCATCGAACGC
>CAZEZD010000142.1:3509-7182 GCA_964516115.1 uncultured Hyphomicrobiales bacterium | reverse complement strand
CCATGCGCGCCATCGGCCTGATGTCGGGAACCTCGATGGACGGCGTCGACGTGGCCCTCGTCGACACCGACGGCGAGACCATCGCGGGCTTCGGCCCGACCTCCTACCGGCCCTATACCGAGGACGAGCGGGCGCTGCTGCGGCAGGCCCTGAAGGAGGGCGCGCAACTCACCGACCGGACAGCCCGCACACCGCTGCTCGCGCGGGCCGAGGACCTCGTGACCCGCGCCCATGCCGAGGCGGCAGAACGATTCCTCGAGACGAATGGCCTCACGCGCTCGGACATCGGCGTCGTCGGCTTCCACGGCCAGACCGTGCTGCACCGGCCCGAACTGAAACTCACCGTGCAGATCGGCGACGGCGTCGCATTGCGGCAGCGGCTCGGCATTCCCGTCGTCCATGACCTGCGGCAGGCCGACGTCGCCGCGGGCGGTCAGGGCGCGCCGCTCGTGCCGGTGTTCCACCGGGCGCTCGCGGCGCAGGCAGCCCTCCCCCGGCCGCTGGCGGTCGTGAATATCGGCGGGGTTTCCAATGTCACGCTCATCGGCCGGAGCGATGAACTGCTCGCCTTCGACACCGGGCCGGGCAACGCGCTGGTCGACGACTGGATGGCCGAGCGGACCGGCGAGCGCATGGATGCCGGCGGCGCCACGGCGGCGCGCGGCCGGGCGGACGAAGCACTGCTCGCCTGGCTCATGGTCCACCCCTTCTTCGCCAGGCCGCCACCGAAGTCGCTGGACCGCAACGCCTTCGCCCACCGCATCGTCGGCAATGTCGCGACCGAAGACGGCGCGGCGACGCTGACCGCCTTCACCGCCCGCTCCATCGCCCGCGCCGCCGATTTCGTGAAGGAGCCGCCGGTCCTCTGGATCGTCTGCGGCGGCGGGGCGAGAAACCCGGAAATGCTGCGGCTGCTCGCCCACCATGCGCGTGCCGAGGTCCGCACCGGCGAGGATGTCGGCTGGTCGTCGGACTTCCTCGAGGCGCAGGCCTTCGCCTATCTCGCAGTGCGCTCCATGCGCGGCCTGCCGCTGACATTCCCGTCGACGACGGGGGTGAGGGAACCCATCTGCGGCGGGGTCGTGGTGGCGTGAGGGGGCGGCCTTGCATCTGGCAGGGGACCCGTCAGCACTTGCCGTGCCCCGTGCGCTTGCCAGCTGCTAAGCTGACCTTCGCTTCTGCCGGAACCACACCATGCCTGTCCACGACCTCACCCCCCACGACGTCGCCCGCGGCCTTGCCGAAAACGCCATCCTGCTGGTCGATGTGCGCGAGCCGCACGAACTCATGATGGCCCGGATCCCGGAGGCGGTGAACGTGCCGCTCTCCTCCTTCGATCCGCGCGCCATTCCCGACCCCGCAGGCCGCCGGGTCGTGTTCCTGTGCGCGGCAGGCGTTCGATCCGTGCAGGCCAGTGAGATCGCACAGGCGCACGGCCTGCCCTACGACGCGCATCTGGCTGGCGGCATCAAGGCCTGGGCCATGGATGGCCAGGCTTTCGAGCGCGGCTGACGCGGTCTTCGCTCAGCGCTGGGCCGCGTCTGCCGGCAGGGGCGCCGTCGAGCCGGTCGCGCTGCCGCGGAACTCGAACATCTTGCGCAGGAAGCCTGGTGTCACCGCCGAGAGCGGGTTGATCGTCAGGCGCGGCGCGCTGACCGCGCCGGAAATCTGGTAGGTGATGCCGAAGACACCCTCGTCGGGCGCCCCGCCCAGGAAGAAGCCGAGCACGGGAATGCGGGCGAAGATGTTGTTCAGCGCATAGGCGGGCACATAGGTGCCGCGCAGCAGCAGGCGGTCGCGGCCGGGATCGAACTCGCCCTCCACCGTCGCGCCGATCGCCGCGCCCCAGAGAAGACCGTCCGATACCGTGACCTTGCCGGCCGTGCGGGCGAAGTTGGCGCGCAGGCGCGAGAAGGCGAAGGCATCGTTCTGTGGCTGCGGCTGACGCGGCGCATTGGGCGAGGTGCCGGCGGCCGCGACCATGCCGGAGACGGCCTGATCGCCACGGATGCGGAAGTCGGTGATCTCGACGCTGCCCTGGCGGATCGTGCCGTTGGGCTGCGGCGGCGTCATGATCAGTGCGAGGCTGCCACCCTGAAGCGAGCGGTAGAGGTCGAGAAAGCGCAGCACCGCACCGGCATCGCCGGAACTCACCGCGATGCGCTGCCCGTTCCCCTGCCCGCGCTGTTCCACAGCGAAGGGCGCGTCGCGTCCGACCCGGCCGGTGGCGGTGAGCGACCGGATCGCCTGACCGCTCCTGACCATGCGCAGGTCGAGCTGGCGGATCACCTCGCCATTGCCGCCGACGACCGCATTGGCCTTGAAGTCGATGTCGAATTCGGCCGCCGGGGCATTGCCGCTTCCGCCAGCCGTGGCGGCGCGTGGCGGCTCGGACAGCGACTTGATGATGTGGCGCGCGTCGACCACCTCGCCCCGCGCGATGACGCGATGGCCCGTCCCGGCGCGCTCGATGCGGATGTTCATCCGGTCGCCGTCGGACAGGTTGTAGGCGGGGAACAGCCCGGAAATCAGGCCACCCTTGTCGTCGAAGGTCGCCGACCCGCGCACCAGAACGCCGCGGCTCTCGACGAGCAGGTCCTCGATTTTCCAGCCGTTGTCGCCGTCGATGGCGACGAAGCGGGCCTTGGCCGCCTGTCCGCGCGGCTTGGTCCAGCCCGGCAGCAGGTCGGCGAGCGCGGCGGGCCCGAGATCCACCTCGACGGTGTAGCGGCCGGAATCCTCGCCGACCGTCATCACCTTGACCGGCGTCGGGCCGACGATGCGGTTGCCGATATTGAGGCCGAGGCGGGCGCGGCCGCGGTCGTCGAGTGTCGCCGTCAGCCGGATCTCGGGCTTGGCCTCGGGCCTCGGCTTCCGATACTCGAAATTCGCCTGGGCGCCGCCCAGCACGCCCTGCCCGCGCATCGAGAAGGCGCGCGGCGTGGTCTGCACCTTGAAGGCCGCGCGCTCCACGCGCATCTCGCCAAAGGCGTTGTCGGCGGAAAAACCGGTGAAATCGGCTTCGACAGTGTAGTCGACCAGTTCGGGCTTGAACGTCTCCGTCAGCGGCACCCTGACGGTGACGTTGGCGACGACGCTGCCCTCGACCTTGCCGCTCGGCAGCGTCGGCCCGGTGGCGGCGCCCTTGAAGGCCTCCTGTCCAAGCAGCGCGAAGGCGGCGTCGGCGGGGCCCTGGAGACGAAACTTGCTGACCGAGTCCGGTGGCTGAATGCGATGGTCGGCGATCTCGAACGAGCCTTGGGTCAGAGTCAGCCTGCGCCCCGGCGCGGGTTCGATCACACCCTTCACGACCACGAGATTGGCGGCCTGGCCGTCGACATCGACGTCGATGTCGGCTTCCTTCAACGGCGACATTCCGGGCATCACGCGCAACGTGATGCCGCGCAGTTGGGAACGGACCGAGAGGGCCTGCTTCTCCAGCACCCAGTTCCTTGTGGCCAAGAGGCCGGCGGGAATATCCATCCGGATCGCCGTGGCCTCGGCCGTGCCGCCGCTCATGTTATCGGCCGCCCAGTCGCGGGCGTGCGGATTGGTCATCCGCGGCCACAGCGACAACGCGGTGGCGAAGGGCATGGCGGAGGTCGCGATGTCCATCGTCATGGCCGGCGAGCCTTCCGAAAAGACGAGCTTGCCACCGAGCCGGGCCAGCGGC
>CAZEZD010000142.1:0-3499 GCA_964516115.1 uncultured Hyphomicrobiales bacterium | reverse complement strand
GTGCGCGACGGCGGGTCGAAGACGAACCGCGCGTTGCGCACGTTGATCGGCACCGGCGGTTCGTGCGGGTTGAGGACGGAGGTCACCGCCTTCAGGTTGGCCAGTTCGACGACGAAGGGCTCGCCATGGCGCGCCGGCGGCGAGATGACGCCGTCGAGCGAGGCGCGGTTGTCGCCGGCAATGACCTCCACCCGGTCGACGATCAGGCCGGGCGCGCCGGTCTGCCAGTGGACATCGGCCGCCACGCTGTCGATGGCGATCCGCATCGTCTCGTCGTTGACGTCCCCGACCTTGCCGGCCCCCATGGTGACGCGGCCGTTGAACCCCACGGGGTCGCCGGCCTCGCCCACGGTGGCGCGCAGGGTTCCCGAGATGGGGGTGTCGGCATAGACGACCTGCGGCCCCTGCAGCGCCAGCGACAGGTCGCGCGGCGACATGCCGGTCATCGAGAAGTCGATGGTGCGCTGGCCATTGGCATCGCGGCGGGTAATCCTCGCCGTTGAGGTCCAGCGCGCGCCGGACCCGGAGGCGTCGAGGTCGATCAACAATCCCCCCGCGGGCGGCGCCGTGATGTCGAAGTCGATGCCCGCGAAGACGAAACGCTTGCCCGAGCGCACGTCGTCGACGATCACCGTACCGTTGCGCAGGCCGAAGCCGGCCAGCCGATGGCCGTCGAGGCCCGACTTCTCGATGAGATCGAGCCAGATACCGAGGCGGCGGAAGGGGGAGAGTTCAGGCTCGGGCAGCGTGGAGCTGATTTCCGCCGTCGGCGTCTGGCCACCCGATTCCGAGGCGCGGCCGTCCTCCGGCATCTGCGTCCGGAAACGGCCGGCGGCTAGCGCGATCTGCCCGTCCTCGCCGACCTTCAGCGCGACCGAGGCGCCGACGAGGTCGATGCGACGGACCGAGGGGCGGCCGAGGATGGGCAGGGAATCGAGACCGAGGGCGACACGGGGCATGGATGCGACCCGCCGGCCGTCGGCATCATGGACGATGACGTCGCGCGCCTCGATCTCGACCTTGCCCGCCGCATCGCGCACCATGATCGCCGAGCCGATCTGGACCGTGCGCCCGTCGCCGAGCTGGTCGGACAGCGAGCGGGCGATCCACGGGGTGACCATGTCGAGGCCCATGCCGCCGCGCTGAATCTGCCAGGCGAGGAACATGACCGGGCAGACAACGAGGAGAAGGAAGGCCGCACCGACCCCGGTGCACCAGCGCCGACGCGACGACCAGCACGACATCGGACCCCCGAACAGGCCCGGCATGCGGCGGTTGGCCCACAGGGACCGCCACCCGCCGCGCCGTTCCTCCGCCGTCGTGGCGTCAAAGGGAACCCTGCCCTGATCGGGGCGCCATTCCATTCCGTCTTCGTCCCCCGCCATGGGCAGCTCACGCCCGGGATCTGCGTGCGGCGCCATCGCGCCTTCCGCAATCTGCACGGACTGCCTTAACCAACTGTTAGGCAGCAATCCATTTCGCCTGCACAGGAGCGACGCGCTCCGGGGCGCATCATCCGCGGCGACCGGCGAGGATCCAATGATCTCGCGCAAGCGTATCCAGAGGCGTTTCTGACAGTCAAAGCCGACGAAAGGAAGGCATCCGTGGGACCGAACGTGGGGGACGAGGCTCCGGCCTTCTCGCTGCCCGGCATGGGAGGCGGGCGAATCGATCTCGCGGCGTTTGCCGGGCGAAAGGTCGTGCTGTTTTTCTATCCGAAGGCCGATACGCCCTCCTGTACCCAGGAGGCCGTCGACTTCACCGCGCTGGCAGCCGATTTCGCTGCCGCCGGGGCCGCCGTGATCGGCATCTCGCGCGATCCGGTGAAGGCGCTCGACAGGTTTGCCACAAAGCGCGGCCTCGGCGTCCTTCTCGGCGCCGACGAGGACGGTCGTGTGGTCGAAGCCTACGGCGTCTGGGTCGAGAAGAGCATGTACGGCAAGAGCTACATGGGCATCGAACGGACCACCGTCCTGATCGATGACGCGGGACGCGTTGCCCGTGTCTGGCCGAAGGTGAAGGTGAAGGGGCACGCCGCCGAGGTTCTGGAGGCCGCCCGGGCGCTCAAGGCACCGGGTGTCGGGTTTACGAAGGAGGCAGGCACGCTTCGTTAACCTTAATCGGCGGTAATGCGGCGTCTCGTTCGCGTACGGATGGACGCCGATGCCGCATTCCAGCCCGCGTTACAATCGCGCCCAGCTCGCCCAGGAGGCCAACCTCCGGGCTCAGGTACCGACCGGGGCGATCACCTTCGCCTGGCGCGGCCGTAGCGGCACGCGCACCGTATCCCTCTCCTACGCCCTGATGATTGCCCTCGGCGTCGCGACCCTCGGCCTGTCGCTCTGGGGCGTGGCCGTCACCAGCTACCTCGCCTTCAAGGACGATATCATCGGCGGCGTGATGAACCGTCAGGCCGCCATGCAGCATGCCTACGAGGATCGCATCCGTGAGCTGCGCGGCCAGGTCGACCGCCTCACCAGCCGACAGATGGTGGACCAGACTGAGATCGAGCGCCGGGTGGAACAGGTGGCGCGCCGGCAGGCCCTGCTCGAGACGCGCCAGTCGATCGTCACCTCGCTGAAGGAATCCGTCGCCCGGCCGCAGACACGGGCCGCCGCGCCCGCGCAACGTCCGGCACCAGAACTCGCCACCTCGACGTCACGGCCGCTGCCGGCCGGCGACACCGTGCGCCTGACGCCGCCGCCCGAGCGGCATTCGCGCCTCGAATCGCGGATCGTCGTCGCGGCAGAGCCGCAGGCGACCTTCACCCTCGCCTCGGCCCCGACGCGCCTGGACCTCGTTGCACGCGTCGAGCAGTCGCTGGAGCGCGTCGACCTGAACCAGCAGACAATCCTGCAGGGCCTTGAGACGCGCACCGAGCGGCGGGCGAAGCGCATCCGCGCCATGCTCGCCGAATTGGGGCTCGCCGAGACCCGTCTCGCCCCGACCGCCCGCAGCGGCACGACCGGAACGGGCGGGCCGCACATCCCCCTTCCCGCGCTGTCACCTGAGGCCTCACCCTTCGAACGGCAGGTCTTCCGCCTGCAGACGGTGATCCGCGACCACGAGCGGCTGAACCAACTCGTCGCCAGCATCCCCGTCGCCCGCCCTCATGCCGGGGAGTTGGAGCTGTCCTCCGGTTTCGGCGCCCGCCTCGATCCCTTCCTGCGGTCATGGGCCATGCATTCGGGCATCGACTTCCGCGGCGCGACCGGCGAGCCCGTCTATTCCGCCGCCAGCGGCAGGGTGGCCCATGCCGGAATGCTCGGCGGCTACGGCCTTCTGGTCGAGATCGACCACGGCAACGGCATCGTCACGCGCTACGCCCACCTCTCGCGCATCGACGTGAAGGAGGGCGACATGGTCGGCGTCGGCCAGCGCGTCGGCCGCATCGGCTCGACCGGCCGGTCGACCGGGCCGCACCTCCACTACGAGACCCGCATCAACGGCGAGGCCGTGGACCCGATGCGCTTCCTGCGGGCCGGGATCAGGCTCGCAT
>CAZEZD010000141.1:1759-7235 GCA_964516115.1 uncultured Hyphomicrobiales bacterium | reverse complement strand
CCGCCATGACGCCGCCGCCCTGCAGCAGGCGGAAGCTGGCCGGCTTGGCCGCGAGCGCCCGGTAGATGGCCACCAGAAGCCCGGAGATCGCGAAACCGAGCGCGAGCGAATGCAGAAGCTGGAGGCTGCCCTGGGACATGACGCGGAACCCGACCCTACGCGAGGGCAAGCCGCCCTCGTCCCAATCGGTATCGCGTCGTTAGGGTTCTGTTAAGACCTCGGGCCCGTTTCCTTAAGGCAAGGTTAACCGTACAGGCGTGGGCGATGTGCGCCTCACTCCTCCTCGAGGTCGATGTCGAGGATGGAGATGGTGACCGTGTAGGAGGTCTCGCCCTCGTCCACGTCCTTGTAGAGCGTGCCGATCTGCTCGTCGCCGATCATCACCTCGACCATCTCCTTGCGCCGCATGTTGGGCTGCAGCCTGATCGTCTGGTTGCCGAACTTGCGGCGCAGATAGTCCTGAATCTTGGTGATCTCGGTCCGGTCCACGGCTGGCCTCCGTTGTCGCTTGAGGAGGCCGTGTGCCATGGGCCGGGGGGCAAGTCAAAGCCCGCCGCATCGCGGCGGCGGGCTGTGGACGAAGCGGTCGGTGAGCCGTCAGCCGCCGGCCGCCTGGCGCGCCGGAATGACGATCTCGGGGGTTTCGCACAGGTTCTGCCGGGCGAGTGTCACGGTCTGCGTATCCTCCGGGTCGAAGCCGACGCGGATGTCGTAGAGGCAGTTGCCGCCGCGGGCGACGCGTCCCGTATAGGTGTCGCCGGGATCCATCATCCAGATGCCGAGGAGATCGGGCTGCGGCCGCGCGGCGCCCGCCGGCGTGACGCGCAGCACCGCCACCTTCGCGTTGGAGCGATTGACGACGCGGAACAGGGCGACGCCGTCACGCACCGGCAGCGGCGCGGCGTCGGTCTCCGGACCGGTGACCTCGAGCTTGTCTTGGGCGCAGAAGTCGTGGTCGAGGCGCACGAACTCGTTGCCCAGGGCGAAGGTGATGCGGACGTCGTAGCGGCACTCGGTGCTGTTGATCGGCCACGACATGATGGCGCGCGGGTTGAGCGTCTCACGCCGCAGGCGGTTTTCGCCCCAGGACCTCGCACCGACCGGCGCAAACTGGATGACCAGCGCCTTGTGCGGCGCCTTGTTGACGAAGCCAACCGACACCCGTCGCGACGCCGTCGCGCCGGCCGAACGAAGAAAGCGGTCGACATCGGGAGTGGCGGCCTGACCGGCTCCAGGACGTCCCGGCATCGCCGGGCGATGCGCTTCCGGAACCCGCGACAGCGCCCGGTCGATCTCCTGCTGCACGGATGGCGGCACGCCCTGCTGCGCGACGGCGGGCGAGGTCAGGGCAAGCGCGAGGGCGAGCAGCGGCAGGTGGCGGGCGGTGCGGGTCATGGCCGGGTCTCCTTGGGTTGACCCTGCCTATGCCCCCCTGTTGCCCCGCCATGGCGCCCGCCGGTCCCCGCATTTCGATTGCTTCGGCGAACCTGCTCGCTCCGAAACACAGAGCGGCCTGCGGGCAGACGCTGACTCTGAATCGAAGGATGAAGGCCGGCCCGAATCTGAATCTGAACGTAAGGCGCCGCCTTCAAGCCCTTGAGAAGACTCCGGTCGCCGCCACCCACCTCATGCAACGACCCGGAACGCGCTCAGCCGAGGAAGTCGAGGATGGCGTCGGCGAAGACGTCGTTCTTGTCGCCGGCGACCATGTGGCCGGCGCCACCCACGTCGACCAGCCGGGCATGCGGCACGAGCTTCATGAAGGCGTCGACGCTCGCCTGCGAGACGATATCGGACTTCAGGCCACGGACCATGAGGGTCGGCACGGTCAGGCTGCGCGCATCCTCCTCCATGCGGTGGAGGACGGCCGCGCGATCCTTCGCCATGGCCCGCCCGGCGTCGAGGAAGGCCGGGTCCCAGTGCCAGTACCAGCGGCCATCCGGCCGCTGCCGCAGGTTCTTGCGCAGGCCATCGACGGAGGGCGGTCTCGTCCGGTGGGGCAGGAAAGCGGCGACCTGCTCGGCGGCCTCCTCGATCGATGCGAAGCCCTCGGCCGCGCGCGCGCCCATGAAGCTCTGGATGTTGCGCACCCCGGATTCCTCCATGCGCGGCGCGATATCGACCAGCACCAGCGCCGAGAAGCAGGGCGACTGGCCGAGCGCGCCCAGCGAGGCAAGGCCGCCGAGCGAGGCGCCGATCGCCGCCGGCCTGGCGCCGAACCGCTGCAGAATCTGCTCCCCCATGGCGACCGCGTCCCTGCCGAAATCGGCGAAGGCGTAGTGCCCGCCCGTCACCCATTCGCTGTCACCGTGGCCGCGCTGGTCGACGCAGATGGCGGTGAAGCCACGCTCTGCCAGACGGCGTGCCGTGGCCCGCCAGGCATGGCGGGTCTGGCCGCCGCCGTGCAGGAGCAGCGCCACCCGCTCGCCATGACCATAGACGTCGGCCTCCAGCCGGTTGCCGTCGGAACCGGTGAAGCTCGCGTGGCGAGGGTGCATGGACATGGTTCGGCAATCCGATGGTCTGAAACGAAAGGTCCGGGCGTCAGGGGGCAACCCGGGAGAGAAATGCGAGTACGCCGGCCTTGAACACCTTGTCGCCGACGGCCGGCATGTGATCGCGATCGGGGATGGCGAGCACCTCCCCCTTGGGGATGATGGCCGCGAGCGGCTCCGGCTCTCCGGCGATGGCGTCCTTCGTGCCCACCGCGATGAGCACGGGGCAGGCGATCGAGGCCGCCTCCTCCGACGTCATCAGGTTGCGCGAGCCGCGGATGCAGGCGGCCAGCGCCCGGCGATCCGATTTCGTCTGCATGGCGAAGGCGCGGAACAGACGGCCCTGCGGATCGCGGACCTCCTCCAGCGTTTCGGCCTCGAGCGCCTCGGCGATGGTTTCGGGCAGACCGACGCCGTCCACGAGCTTGATCCCGAGCCCGCCCATGATGGCGGCCCTGACGCGATCGGGATGGCGCTGGGCGAGGAAGGCGGTGATGCGCGAGCCCATCGAATAGCCGAGCACCACGGTCGTCTCGATGCCGAGATGGTCGAGCAGCCGGCGCGCATCCTCGGCCATCAGCGTCGTGTGGTAGGCGGAAGGATCATAGAGCTTCTGCGAGGCGCCATGGCCGCGATTGTCGAGTGCGATGACGCGCCGGCCGGCCTTCGTCAGTGTCTCCACCCAGCCGGGATAGGTCCAGTTGATATGGGCGGTGGAGGCAAAACCGTGGATGCAGAGCACGGGATCGCCCTCGCCGGTGTCGAAATAGGCGATCTCGACGCCGTCGGAGGAGAAGGTCTTCATCGGGAGGTGGGACGGGAAGCTGGGCATGGCGCCTTCTAGCGGTCCTGCGCGGGGTTCGAAACCCTCCGAAAGGCAGGCGAGGCTATCCATCGGCGGACCAGGCCGATGACGAAACGGCCGGGCACGTTGCGGAAGGTGGCCCGGCACGGCTAGGAAGCATGCGATGTTCGTAACGGCCGCGCTGCGGCCGCATGCCAGGAGCCGCGCGCGCCCCGATGACCGCCTTCCTTCGCCGCCTGCTCCCCGCCCTCCTCATTTTCACCCCCGTGGCCGCATCCGCCCAGCAGCCTATTCCCCCCGGCCCGCCGCATCTGGCCTGGCGCACCGGGGCCGAGGCGCGCGCCATCGAGCGGCGGATCGACGCCCTCCTCGCCCGCATGACGCTGGCCGAGAAGGTCGGCCAGCTCAATCTCTGGGGCCGCGGCGACGAGTTCCGCATGGAATGGCTCACCGAGGGCCGCACCGGAGCGGTGATGAACTTCACCGAGCCGCCCCATATCCGGCAGATCCAGGAGGCGGCAGCGCGCTCTCGCCTGAAGATTCCGCCGATCATCGCGCTCGACGCGATCAACGGCTTCGCCACCTATTTCCCCCAGCCGCTCGGCCAGGCGGCAACGTTCAATCCGCGCCTCGTCGAGCTCGCCTCCTACTGGTCGGCCCGCGAGGCCCGCGCCGCCGGCATCAACTGGACCTTCGCTCCGATGATCGACATGACGCGTGACGCCCGCTGGGGCCGCGTCATGGAGGGCGCCGGCGAGGACGTGCATCTGGCGACCGTCCTCGCCGCGACCCGCGTGGCCGGTTATCACCGGGGCGGCCTTGCCACCTCGTCCAAGCATTTCATCGGCTACGGCGAGGCTGAGGGCGGACGCGACTACAACAGCGTGTGGATTCCCGTGTCCAAGCTCTGGGATTACCATATGCCGCCGTTCCGCGCGGCCATCGACGCCGGCACCTTCACCATTATGACCTCGCTCAGCGCGATGAACGGCGTCGCCTCGACCGCCGATCGCTCGCTGGTGACCGACGTGCTGAAGGGGCGGCTCCGCTTCCGCGGCTTCGTCGTCTCCGATTTCGAATCGGTGGGCGAACTCATGGCCCATGGCACGGCGCGAGACGGCGCCGACGCCGCCCGCCGGTCGATCCTGGCTGGCGTCGACATGGACATGATGTCCGGCCTCTACGACAAGCACCTCGCCGATCTTGTGCGGTCGGGCGCCGTGCCGCAGGCGCGGGTCGACGACGCGGTCCGCAGGGTACTGCGCGTCAAGATGCATATGGGCCTGTTCGAGGAGGCGCCCTACGACCCGGCGACCGCGCCCGGCCAGATGGCGACGCCGCAGGCACGCGCCGATTCGCTCGCCGTCGCGCGCGAGGCCATCGTGCTGCTGCGCAACGAGGGTGGCACCCTGCCGGTGAAGCCCGAAGTCCGGTCCATCGCAGTCGTCGGGGGTCTCGCGACGCATCAGGAGGACTGGCAGTATTCCGACAATGTCGGCCTGCCGCGCGTGCGCCCGCCGAGGCTCACCGACGAACTTGCGCGCCTTCTCGGCGATCAGGTGCGTGTCACCTCCGCCCCCGGCCTTGCCACCCATTGCAGCCTCGCGGCGGGAGACACGACCGCCGCCGTGGAGACCGCCGCGGCCGCTGATCTCGTCGTCGTCATGCTCGGTGAGGACTGCGAGCAGATCGGCGAGGGCACCTCGCGCGCTCATCTCGACCTGCCGGCGCCACAGCAGGCGCTGCTGGATGCCCTCATCGCCACCGGCAAGCCGGTCGTCGTCATCATGCACACCTCGCGCCCCTTCGTGCTGACGCGCTTCGCCGACCGCGTCTCGGCCATCCTCCAGGCCTTCCACCTCGGCACCGAGGGACGAACCGCCCTGGCGGAGGTGATCGCCGGCCGGGTCAATCCCTCAGGCAAGCTGCCAATGACCTTCCCGCGCGCCACCGGACAGGCGCCGATCTACTACGACCGGCTGCCCACGGGCCGGCCGCGCATCAAGGATTTCCGCTACGAGACCGGCTATCTCGACGAGAAGCTCGATCCGCTCTTTCCCTTCGGCTTCGGCCTGTCCTTCTCCCGCTTCACCTTCGACAGGTTGGCGCTCGATGCGCCCTCGGTTCCCCTCACCGGGACCATCAGCGGCTCGGTCCGGCTCGCCAACACATCCGG
>CAZEZD010000141.1:0-1749 GCA_964516115.1 uncultured Hyphomicrobiales bacterium | reverse complement strand
AGGTCTATGTCCGCCAGAAGGTGGGCTCGCGGTCGCGGCCGGTGCGTCAGTTGCGCTTCTTCGAGAAGGTGACGGTCGCCGCGGGCGGCGAGGCGACGGTGCGCTTCACCATCCCCGTCCGGTCGCTCGGGTTCCACGACGACCAGGCGCGCTACCGGGTCGAGCCGGGCGAGTACGAGATCTATGTCGGCAACGATTCGAACGCGACGCTGAGCGCAACTGTGCGCGTCGATGCGCGATAGGCCCTCCTGCGCGGCACGCTGCTGAAACGTGCCGCTCGCACTTACGGCTCCAGCTCGATCCGCGGAGCCTTGCGATGCGCCTGTCGCCCTTCTCCATGTCGGCTTGCCTGGCCGGCTTCCTCAGCGCCACCGTTGCGGCGGGAGCAACTGAACTCGGCGATCTCCGCGACTTCAGCGACTGGACGGTCGGCTGCGACAATGTCCGCGTCTGTCGTGCCCACGGCTTTCCGGCCGGCGGCGCGTCGAGCGGCTTTGGCCTTCGCATCGATCGGAATGCGGAGGGGCCTGCCCGGCCAAGGCTTTTTGTCAGTCTCGACCTCGCCTGGGAGAGCCCGAAGACCGGGACGGTGACATTTGCGACCGAGCAGGGCCCGATCCGCACCCTGCCGCTCCGCTCCGCCTTCCGTCTCGACGAGAATGCGCTGGAGATCACCGACCCGTCATTGGCTCAGGCCATCCTCTCGGCCCTTCGCCGCAATCGCGAACTGCGGGTGACCTTCAACCCTGCCCCGCCCGGCGCTGACGAACCGGTTCCCGCCATTTCGCTGTCCGGAGCATCGGCGGTCCTCCTGTGGATGGACGAGCGGCAACAACGCGTCGGCACCGTGTCGGCGCTGGCGCGGCCGGGCAACCGGCCAGCCAACGACGGAGCGGTTGCGCCCCCGAGGGCCCCAGGTCCCCGCCCGCTCGCCAGCGGCGAAGCACCGCCATCGCTGTCTCCGGCTGCGTCGGCGGCGGTCATGGAGCGTTTCCGCAGCGATCTCGACAAGATCTGCGACCTCGACGAGGAACCAGGTTCCAGCGAGGATACGGGTTCCGCAGAAGAAGGCCTGAGGGTCATTCACCGCCTCACCGGCGACACGCTGCTGGCCGGCGTGAGGTGCTGGCGGGGCGCCTACAACCTGAGCCGCGCCTACTACCTGGTCACCGACGGTGCCACACCGGTCGTCCGGCCGGCGTCATTCCCGCAGCCGCTGGCGCGGCAGGAATCGGAGAACGAGGTCCCGGACAACATCCTGACCAATATGGAACTGGATACCGACACCGGGCGGATCACCCATTTCTCCAAGGGGCGCGGCATCGGCGACTGCGGCGAACGCGGCGAGTGGGGCTGGGACGGCACGGCTTTCAGGCCGGTGAGCATTCACCGCATGCCACACTGCCGCGGCGTGATCGACGCGTGGTTCAGCCTCTACACGACGCGCTGAAGCCGGGGCTCACTTCACCACGTTCGAGCCGGCATAGGGCGGCGGCGGAATATCCATGTGCGCCTTGCGCAGCGCCGCCGACCAGCGCTCGCGCAGGTCGTGGAAATAGGGCTCGCCCGGCTCGATCCGGTAGTGCGTCTGCAGGATGGCGTCGCCGCGCGGCATGACGGCGATATCGATGGGCATCCCGACGCCGAGGTTGGAGCGCATGGTCGAATCCATCGACACCAGCCCGATCTTCAGGGCGTCGTTCAGGTTGGTGTCGAACTTGATGGCGCGGTCGAGGATCGGCTTGCCGT
>CAZEZD010000140.1:2355-7290 GCA_964516115.1 uncultured Hyphomicrobiales bacterium | reverse complement strand
CCAGCGTCGTCGGCTGGGCGCAGGTCGTCGGGCCCTGCCAGAAGCCCCATTCGGCTCCGGCGTGATAGGTGCCGAGACCGACGCTCCAGACCATCAGCCCGGCGAGACCGAGCAGTCCGAGGCGGACGACGGCCCCTGGCCAGCGCCGCCAGGCGGCGAGGGCCACGACGAGCGAGGCCGGGATCAGAATGTAATAGGGCACGCGCTGCTGCAGGCAGAGCGGGCAGGGCGGCAGCCCGACGACGAACTCGAAGAAAAAGGCGCCGAGGATCGTGCCGACCCCCGCCGCCGCCAGGAACAGCGCGCCAGAGAGCCAGGGACGGGATCGGATCGTCGCGACGAGCATCATGCCGACGGTTCTAGCCGCTCACAAGGTTCTGTCCAGAGCGCCGGCAATTCCGCATGGGTTTCGATTGACCCGGCCCGCCCCCTCGTCCATCACAAGATCATGAGTCCGGCTGATCCGATCGCCCGCCCCCGTCGCGGCGGCGCCTACAGCGTTCCGAACCTCCTCACCTACGGGCGGGTCCTCGCCGTGCCCCTCGTGGCGGCCTGCCTGTTCATCCAGGTCATCTATGAAGGCGGCATCTGGCTGCGCTGGGTCGCCCTCGGAATCTTTGTTGCCGCCGCGATCACCGACTATTTCGATGGCTATCTCGCCCGCGCCTGGTCGCAGCACTCGGCCATCGGCCGCATGCTCGATCCGATCGCCGACAAGCTGCTGGTCGGCATCGTGCTGCTGATGCTCGCCGCCGACGGAACCATTCTCGGCTGGTCGTTGTGGGCGGCGATGGTGATCCTCGCCCGCGAGATTCTCGTGTCGGGACTGAGGGAGTTCCTCGCGGAACTGCAGGTCTCGGTGCCGGTGACACAACTCGCCAAGTGGAAGACAGCGGTGCAACTCGTCGCCGTCGGCTTCCTCATCGCGGGACCTGCGGGCGACCAGATCGTGCCGGGCGTGACGCCGGTCGGCATCGCGCTGCTCTGGTTCGCGGCGATCCTGACGCTCTATACGGGCTACGACTATTTCCGCGCCGGCGCCGGCCACCTCATCGAGGAGGACGAGCGGTGAAGATCCTCTATTTCGCCTGGGTGCGCGAACGGATCGGCCTGTCGTCCGAGGAGATCGACGTCCCGGCCGATGTCGTCACCGTCGCCGACCTCATCGATCACCTGATCGGACGGGGCGAGGACTACGCCCACGCCTTCGACAACCGGACGGTGATCCGCGCCGCGCTCGATCAAGTCCACGTGAAGCCCGACGCCCCGCTCGCCGGCGCGCGCGAGATCGCCTTCTTTCCGCCCATGACCGGCGGCTAGCTGCCGCGATGACGAAACCGGATCTGCCTTCCCCCCGAAAGGTCAGCCGCCGCCGCCTGTTCGGCATCTTCGCCTCGGTGCCGATCATCGGCGGGGCAGGCGGCGCCGCGGCCTACACCAGCCAGCCCTATTATTCCGGGCCGGTCAGCGACCATTTCGATGGCACGCGCTTCTTCGATCCCCATGGCGCGCCGCCAAAGGCCTTCATCGAGCTGCTGCGCTGGCAGTTCGGCGGCGACGAGCGGGCGCGCTGGCCGGACGAGTGGCCGCTCGAGCGCACCGACACGCCACCCGCCCGCGTCGATGGCGACACGCTGCGCGTGTCCTATGTCGGCCATGCCAGCGTCCTCCTGCAGACGCGCGGGCTCAACATCCTGCTCGATCCCGTCTGGTCGGAACGGGTCTCGCCCGTCTCCTTCGCCGGCCCGAAGCGGGTCAACCGCCCCGGTATCGCCTTCGAGGCGCTGCCGAAGATCGACCTCGTCCTCGTCAGTCACGGCCACTACGACCATCTCGACGTCGCGACCCTGTCGCGCCTCCGCGCCGTCCACCAGCCGCGGGTCATCACGGCGCTCGGACACGACACGATCATGAAGGCGCACGATCCCGCCATCCGCGCCGAGGCCCATGACTGGGGCGACCGCGTCGACGTCGGCAACGGCATTGCGGTGCATCTGGCGCCGATGCGGCACTGGACGGCGCGCGGGCTGTTCGACCGCAACAAGGCCCTGTGGGCGGCCTTCGTCATCGAGGCTCCGGCCGGGCTCATCTACCATGTCGGCGATACCGGCTATGGCGACGGCCATCACTTCCGCGAGGCGAAGAAGCGCTTCGGCGGGTTTCGCCTGGCCATCCTGCCGATCGGCGCCTACGAGCCGCGCTGGTTCATGCGTGACCAGCACATGAACCCCGAAGAGGCCGTACAGGTGATGATCGACTGCGGCGCCCGGCGCGCCATGGCGCACCACTGGGGAACGGTGCAGCTCACCAACGAGGGCATCGAGGCGCCGCGCATCGCCCTTGCCGCGGCGCTGGCCGAGCGCGGCATCGCGCCGGACCTGTTCCGCGCCATCCGGCCGGGAGAGGTCTGGGAACTGCCCGCGGCGGAAGCCTGATCCCTACTGGATCTGCAGGCCGCGCAGCAGCCGCTCGATATAGTCCATCTCCACCTGAGGCCGGTCCTGCTCCGACAGGCGACGGCGCAACTCCTCGAGGACGCGCTGGGCGCGCTGGGCGGCCCCCTCGCCGGCATTCGGAATGCGCACGTCGGAATTCTCGTTGGCCTCGCGGCCGCGCGTCGGCCGTCCCAGCGGATCGTAGTCCTGCTGGCCGGCCTGGCCGAGACGGCCGGGCTGGCCCTGCGGCCCGCCGGGCTGGCCGGGACCCTGCCCCTGGCCCTGACCTTCCTGCATCTGCTGGGCAAGGCCCTGGGCGCCGCGCTGAAGATTGCGCAGGGCGCGGCCCTGCGCATCGGTTGCGCCCTGGCCGTTGCCGCGGCCGAGCGCTTCCTCGGCCTCGCGCATGGCGCGGCCGGCATTGCCCATGCCCTCCTGCGCCTGCCGGCCGGCCTCGGACTGGCCCTGACCTTCGCCCTGACCTTGACCCTGGCCCTGCTGTCCAAGCTGCTCGCGCAGCTGGTCGAGGAGTTCGCGAAGCTGGCGCTGCGCGTCGCCGAGTTGGTCGAAAGCGGGCGGGCCCTCGCCCTCCTCATTGCCGGCGCCGGGCTGTTGCTGTCCCTGCTGGCCGCGCTGACCCGGGCGCTGCTGCCCGCGCTCGGCGCGCCGTTGCTCCTGGTTACGGCGGAAGGTCTGGTCGCGCAGCTGCTGCTGGCGACGGATCATGTCGGCGAGGCGATCCAGCGGGCTCTCGCCCTGCTCGCCGTTTTCGCCCTGCTGTTGCTGCTGCTGCCGGCCGGCCTGGAGACCCTGCAGCATCTGCTGCAACTCCTGCATCAGGCGCTGCGCCTGGTCGCGGGCGCCACTGCGGGCGAGTTCCTCGATCCGGTTCAGCATGTCGCGCAGGTCCTGCGGACGAACCGAGCGCGTATTGGGGTCGCGTTGCGCCTGCTGCTGCTGGCGGCCGTCCTGGCGGTTGCGCATCGCCTGTTCGGTGAGTTCGCGCATCAGCCGGTCCATGGCCTGGCGGAGGTCCTGCGACAGCCGGCGGATCTCCTCCTCCGACGCGCCGCGCTCGATCGCCTGACGCAGCCTCTCGGCCGCCTGCGACACGGCCCGCTCGGCCTCGGAGACGTCACCGTCCTCCATGCGCACGGCGATGTCCCAGAGATAGGCGATGACGTCCCGAAGGGCGTCGTCATTGCGGGCGCGCACCAAGCGGAAATAGGCGGTCCTGAGGCCGAGATAGACCGGCGGCTCCATGCCGAACCGATCGGGCGCCGTGGTCAGCGCCTCGAGCGCCCGGGCGACCCGGGGCGCGGCATTGGCGTCCAACGCCAGGATGCGGCGCTGCTCGACGAGAGCCTGCGGAATGGGTTTGGAGAAGGTGCGCTGGGGGAGCGTTCCATAGACAGTGTCGGAGAAGCCCTCGTTGCCGGCATCGTCGAGCGCCCGCAGCTTCACGGCGACCTGCAGGCCGGCGAAGGGATGCTCGGCGAAGTCGCGCGAGGTCTGGCCGGCGCCCGACCGGGTGCGCGCCTGCGGCAGTGTCAGCGGCATGGGCGGCAGCTCGGCGAGCGGCCGGGCGCCTTCGCGCTGCAGGGCGACGGCGGAGGGGGCGAGCGACAGCGTCGCCTCGGCTTCCTTCACGCCGTAGTCGTCCTCGACCTTGTAGGAGAGAACGAACTGGTTGCGCCGGTCGGTCTGCGGCTCGCGCTCGAAGGCAATGGTCGGCGCACGGTCGGCGATGGCCTCGAAGCGCCAGCTGAGCGGCGCGGCGCCCTTGCCCTGCACCGAGAGCGTGCCGTCCTGCGCCACGGTCCAGCGCGTCTCGGCGAGAGGACCCTGGGGGGCCGTCGCCGTCGCGGAGGGTCGCTCGGGGGCCGGGGCCGCGGCGACGCCGCCCTCCGGCTTCACATCCACCTCGGCGAGGCCGGCGACGCGCAGCGTCACGACCGAGCCGGTCGGCACGCGGAAGGTTTCCGTCTCGGCGCCGGCGGGCAACGGCTCGCCGGAGCGCCGCGTCGGCAGGATGACCGGAGGCCGTCCCGTATAGGACGGCGGCGTCACCCAAGCGTCGATCCGATAGGTGATGGGGACCGGCGGGGCGCGCCAGTCGAAGGCCGTCAGGAGCCGCGCCGTACGCTCGTCGCCGGCCAGAAAATAGGCGGGCACGATCAGCAGCAGGGCGAGCGCCCGGATCGCGTAGCGGTCAAGGCGGGCCATGCGCGGCGCGGGAAGGCCGGTGCGCAGCCGGCCGGCGGCTGCGGCGACGCGCGTGCGATGCTCCTGCCACAGGGCCGTCGCGAAGGGGTCGTCGCGGGTGGCGAGATTGTCGGCGAGCGCGGTGGCCGGGCGGTGGCCGCCGTCGGTTTCGCGGTCGATGCGACGCAGCGCGTCGTGATCGGTCGGCCGCCGGATGGTCAGCAGCGGCCAGGCTGCGCCAAACAAGAGGGCGAGAACGAAGAGAACACCGCCGAAGCGCGCCCAATAGGGCACG
>CAZEZD010000140.1:0-2345 GCA_964516115.1 uncultured Hyphomicrobiales bacterium | reverse complement strand
AAAATGCCGAGGAAGAGAACGAGGCGCGGCCAGATACGCTCCCAGAGGAGGACCAGCCGCGCGCGATCGATCGCATGGCCGAGGGCGAGTTGGTGGTCGTTGGGGGCCTGCGGCCGATCCCTGTCCATGCCCTCGGTCAATATGCGCTCCGGGTCGGGGGTCTTCTGCACTGCACAGGCTAACACTGTGAAGTCGAAAAACCACCATTTCATGGCGGGCATCCGATCACGGATCGGTGCGCGGCGTCAGGCCCGGCGACGACCTCGGCGAGCCGGGCGAGATCGACATTGGCGCCGCAGGCGAGCACGCCGACCCTCTCGCCGGACGACGGCGTGTAGGCGCCCGAGACGAGAGCGGCCAGTGCGGCGGCGCCGCCGGGTTCGCTGGCGGCGCGCAGGCCGAGCCAGAGCCGCTTCTGCGCGTCGCGGATGGCATCGTCGGAGACGAGAACGACGCTGTCCACATAGCGCGCCGCAGTCTCGTGCACGCGGCCGAAGACGTTGCGCGCGCCGAGCGAGTCGGCGGCGATCGAATCGACCTCCACATCGACCGGGCCGCCGGCCGCAAGGGCGGACTGGAGAGCCCGCGAGCCTTCCGGCTCGACGCCGACCACCTTGATCCGCCGGTCGAACCAGCGGGCGATGCCGGAAATGAGGCCGCCGCCGCCGACCGCGACCAGAACCGTGTCGAGGCCACCGGCGTCCTCCTCCCATTCGAGGCCGACCGTTCCCTGGCCGGCGATGGTCGGCCAGGCGTCATAGGCATGGACGGAGTGGGCGCCGGTCTCGGCCGCATAGGCCTCGCAGGCCGCCAGTGCGTCGGAATAGCGGGCGCCCCCGACGACGAAGTCCGCCCCCGTCTCGCGGATGCGGGCAATCTTCGCAGGCGAGGAGATCTCGGGCACGTAGATGCGGGCCGGAATGCCGAGGCTCGCGGCCGCGTGGGCGACTGCGATGCCGTGGTTGCCGCCGGAGGCGGCGCAGACGCCGGCCTTGGGCATGGTCCCGCCGAGCAGCGTGTTGAAGGCGCCGCGCGCCTTGAAGGTGCCGGTCACCTGCATGAATTCGAGCTTCAGCGCCACGGGGACAGGCGTGCCGAAGGTCGCGGCGGAGAGCTGCATGGTCGGCGTGCGGCGGATGTGCCCGGCAATGCGGGCATGGGCGGCGCGGATATCGTCCGTGGTGATCATGGGGCGTCCTTCGCGAAAGCCGCGCACGGGACCCCGGATCGCCCGCCCCGGTCAAGCCCAGATGGCGACGGGCAGGCCATGCGCATCGCGGCCGGGCGGATCGGGGAAGGGACGCGCCGTGCCGGCATGCAGGCGCTGCGCGACGAGGGCGCATATGCAGGCGTCGAGGAAGTCGTCCCGTTTCGCGCCCGATTCGACGGACGAATCCAGGAACGCCGCCTCGAAGCCGAGTCGTTCCAGCAGGTCCCGCCGTTCCCTGAGGCCCTGAGGCGTCGATTTCGGGAACAGCATCGGCGCCTCGTCATTGGCGCGCCAGAAGGCCACTTCCGGATGGGTCTCGAAGACGACGAAGCCCAAGGCGCTGTCGCCACGCAACAGGAGGTCGATCTGCCTGATCTTCGGAAACAGGAAGAAGGCCTGCTTGGAGATCTTTCGCGGTGGATCGGAAGTCGCCTCGGCGAGGCGGCAGGCCTCGCCGTAGTCAGCGGCGGAGACCGCGCTGCGCGAAGGCACCGAGAAAACCGAAGACTTGCGGCCACCCAAGATGGCACGAGCGGCTCCTTCCGCGCCCCTACCACCGGGTCCGGCCCGCTCGGGAAGGCCGATGGGCATGTCGACGGCGATTTTTTCCACACCCGTGGTCAGTTCGGCAAAGTTGCGCGTTATCGTGACGCATGGCGTCAACGGACCTGTCGCGGCGATGGTCACCGCGATCCAGCCGGCGGGACACCCGTCGACGCCACGCACCAAAGGCCGCTCCCTGCCGGGGATGGGCGTCACCTCGTTCGGGATGGGCATGATCCGCCTCCTGCGTCGCCTCGTCCTCGTCGCCGCCGTGCTGGCCGTGCTGCCGCTCGTGCTGGCCCTCCTCTATACGGTCGTCACGCCGATCTCGACGCGCATGATCTGGCGCACCGTCACGCTGCAGGGCTACACGCGCACCATCGTTCCGATCACCGAGGTCGCCCGCGCCGTGCCGGCCGTGCTGGTCGCCTCGGAAGACGCCCGGTTCTGCAGCCATCGCGGCGTCGACTGGCGCGAACTCAGGGCGGTGATCGAGGACGAGGAGGGCCCCTCGCGCGGCGCCTCGACCCTGCCGATGCAGGTCGCCCGCAACCTCTTCCTCTGGCAGGGCGACACCGGCATCACCGCCATG
>CAZEZD010000139.1:0-7296 GCA_964516115.1 uncultured Hyphomicrobiales bacterium | reverse complement strand
GCTCGCGCTCGTAGAGCTTGGCGCGCAGCATCTGCCAGGCCACCGCCCGGTTGGCATGCTGCGAGCGCGAGCCTTCCGAAACGACCATGACGCCGGTCGGATTATGGACAAGGCGGACGGCCGATTCGGTCTTGTTGACGTGCTGGCCGCCGGCGCCGCCGGAACGCATCGTGTCGACGCGCACGTCGGCCTCGTTGATCTGGATGTCGATCTTGTCGTCCACCACCGGATAGACCGTGGCGGAGGCGAAGGAGGTGTGGCGGCGGGCGTTGGAATCAAACGGCGAGATGCGCACGAGACGATGCACGCCGGCCTCGGTCTTCAGCCAGCCATAGGCGTTGTGGCCCTTGATCAGCAGCGTGGTCGACTTGATCCCCGCTTCTTCACCGGGGCTCTCCTCGACCACCTCGACCTTGAAGCCACGCCGCTCGGCCCAGCGCGTGTACATGCGCATGAGCATCAGCGCCCAGTCCTGGCTCTCGGTGCCGCCGGCGCCGGCATGGACCTCGAGATAGGTGTCGTTGGCGTCCGCCTCGCCCGAGAGAAGCGCCTCGAGCTGGAGGCGCTCGGCCCGCTTGCGCGCCTCGACCAGCGCTCTCGCGGCCTCGTCCAGCGTGGCGTCATCGCCCTCGTCCTCCGCCATTTCGGCGAGCTCGAGGTTGTCGGTGAGATCACGGTTGATCTCCGTCAGCGCGTTCATGCGGCTGTCGAGCGCGTTGCGCTCCTGCATGACCTTCTGCGCCTTCTCCGGGTCGTTCCAGAGGTCGTTCGATTCGGCGAGAGCGTTCAGTTCGGCGAGGCGCTTGACGGACACATCCCAGTCAAAGATGCCTCCTCAGGAGCCCGACAGACTCCTTGATGGCCTCGGCCGTGGCGACGATGTCGGCACGCATGGGGCACTTCCCTTCGGGGTGGACGAAAAAGAGGGCGCACCCTAGTCAAGCGCGCCCTCGTGTCAATCGTCGGTGGCCGCGGCATCGCGACGACGAACTGCTGCACCTCCCCGGTAGGCCGGCGCGCCTGCTCATCCGCGGACGAGAGATGCCCTGCAGCCTGATAGACATGCGTTAGAGCGACCAGACCTGCCTCCCGAACAGGCTGGCGACGAGATCGACGAGGAGAAGCGCGCTCCTGCCGCGCTCGTCGAGGAAGGGGTTCAGTTCGACCACGTCGAGCGAGCCGACGAGGCCGCTCTCATGCAGCAGTTCCATGACGAGGTGGGCCTCGCGATAGGTGGCGCCGCCGGCGACCGGCGTTCCGACCCCCGGCGCCAGCGAGGGGTCGATGACATCGAGATCAAGGCTCACATGCAGGTGGCCACCGCGCGCCGTCACGCGCTCAATGACGTCGCGGATAAGCGCGGCCGCGCCGAACTCGTCGATGAGGCGCATGTCGATGACTTCAACGCCGCGCGAGCGCAACAACTCGCGCTCGGCGGTATCGACGGAGCGAATGCCGAACAGGATCAGGTTGCGCGGATCGACGGCGGCGTGCGGGTCCGGCAGCACGCCTTCCAGCCCGGGCTCGCGCGTCAGCATCGCAGCGGACATGCCGTGCATGTTGCCGGAGGGCGAGGTCGCCGGCGTGTTGAAGTCGGCATGGGCGTCGAGCCACAGCACAACGAGCTCGCTCCCGATTGCGGCGCAATGATCCGCCACCGCCGAGACCGAGCCCATGGACAGCGAATGATCGCCGCCGAGCACGATTGGTATCCGGCCCCGGTCGAGGGCGGCGCCCGTCCGCTCATGGGCCGCACGCGACCAGCCGGCGACACGGGCGAAATTGCGGGCGTTCTCCGGGAAGGTCGCGGGCGTCTGAACTGCGGGCAGCGTGACATCGCCGTCGTCCTCGACGTCATGCCCCAGTTCGCGCAGGGCCGCGACCAGGCCGGCAGTGCGCAGGGCGCGCGGACCCATGGCCGCGCCGAGCGTGCCGGCGCCCTCCTCCGCCGGAACGCCGATCAGGGTCAGGGCACGGGGTTGTGGCAGGACTGGCATCGGGCCACCTCGATCTCGGGGCACGTTGCGCGCCGATGCTGACGCGCGGTGGCCCCTCCTATGGCACGCTCGGACGACCGGAAGGAACCCTCGCGATGACCATCGCCGCCATGCTCTTCACCCTCGCCGCCCTGATCGCGACGGGCCTCGCGGCCGGCGTCTTCTACGCCTATGCGACCTCGGTGATGCTCGCCTTCGACCGGCTGCCGCCACAGCAGGCCATCGACGCCATGCGGATCATCAACGTGGTCATCCTCAACCCGGTGTTCTTCGCCTCCTTTCTCGGCGCCGTGGTGCTGCTGCCGTCGGCGGCGATCCTGGCGTGGCTTTCGGGACTGGCGGGCGCGGCCGCGCTTCTGCTTGCCGCGACCCTCGCCTACGGGCTCGGGACCTTCGGGGTGACGATCGCCGTCAACGTGCCGCTGAACGAGGCTCTCGCCCGGCTTCCCCCCGCCAGCGCCGCGCCCGCGGCCGACTGGGCCGCCTTCGCCGATCGCTGGAACCGGTGGAACCGCATCCGCGCCGCGAGCGCCGCCCTGGCTCTGTTCCTCACCGGCCTCTCCCTGCTCGCCATGGCAGGCTGAGAACCGCTTTTCCGGTGGATGATATGCCCCCGCCCCTGTAGCCGCCGCCTGTCACCGCCTAGCATGACAGGCCGTGGCGCAGCCGACGGAATCCTCCGGCCGGGATGCGCCTGATGGGGGCACATCATGGCTGACGGCTATTTCCCGAAATGGATGGAGAAGAGCGGCGGCATCGTCATGCCGGACGAGAGGCTGCCGCTCGGCCAGACCGTCGTCGTCGGCCTGCAGCATGTCGTCGCCATGTTCGGCGCCACCGTGCTCGCGCCGATTCTGATGGGCTTCGACCCGAACGTCGCCATCCTCTTCTCCGGCATCGCCACGCTCATCTTCTTCGTGGTCACCGGCGGCCGGGTGCCGAGCTATCTCGGCTCCTCCTTCGCCTTCATCGGGCCGGTCCTCGCCGCCATCGCGGCGGGAACGGCTGCGGGCGCTGCGCCCAATATCGGAGTCGCGCTCGGCGGCATCGTCGCGGCCGGCGCGCTCTATACGGCCATCGGCCTCGTCGTGATGGCGACCGGCCACGACTGGGTCGAGAAGGTCATGCCGCCGGTCGTCACGGGCGCGATCGTCGCCGCCATCGGCCTGGTGCTGGCGCCGATCGCTATCGGCATGGCGTCGGGGACCGGCCCGACCAACGCCGAGGGCTCGGCCTTCTCGCGCTGGATCGCGCTGTTCACGGTCGTGGCGGTCGGCGCCTTCGCCGTCTATGCGCCGGGCATGTGGCGCCGCCTGCCGATCCTGCTCGGCGCCGTCGCCGGCTATGTCCTCTACCTCGTCCTTGCCAACGGCATGGGCCTCGGGCCGGCCATCGACTTCTCCAAGATCGCCGCCGCGCCGCTATTCGGCCTGCCAAAGTTCACCGCGCCGGTCTTCGACGCGAAGGCCATGGTGCTGATCGCGCCGGTGGCGATCATCCTGGTCGCCGAGAATCTCGGCCACCTGAAGGGCATCGCCGCCATGACCGGCCGCAATCTCGACCCCTATATCGGCCGCGCCTTCGTGGGCGACGGCATCGCCACCATGCTGTCGGGCTCGGCCGGCGGCACCGGCGTCACCACCTATGCCGAGAACATGGGCGTGATGGCGGTGACCCGCATCTATTCGACGCTGATGTTCGTGGCGGCGGCGCTGATCGCCATCCTGCTCGGCTTCTCGCCGAAATTCGGCGCGCTGATCCTCACCATTCCGGTGCCGGTGCTCGGCGGCCTCGCCATCGTGGTCTTCGGCCTGATCGCGGCGACGGCAGGGCGCATCTGGGTGGAGAACAAGGTCGACTTCTCCAATCCGCGCAACCTCATCACGGCCGCGGTGGCCCTGGTGCTCGGCGCCGGCAACTTCAAGCTGACCATCGCCGGCTTCACGCTCGACGGGATCGGGACCGCGACCTTCGGGGCGATCATCCTCTACCACCTGCTGCGCGATCCGCAGCCGGAGTAAGACGATCACCAAAGAGCGCGGGGGGCGCAATGCCGCTGCATGCCATGCGGCGGCCCGTCCAGCCGCGGCTCAGTCGTGTGCCGCGAACATCGGAATGAAGATCGCAGCCGGCAGCAGGATCGCGGCGACAATCATCATGACCAGCATCTTGAGACTGGGCATGCGCAGGAAGGCAATGCCGGGATCGGCCGGATTGACGATGATCTCGATGGACCGGCCGCCGCTGTGGCGCGCGATGAGATCGGCCAAGGCTGCCGTCGGGTTCATGGCGGCAACATTGTAGCCCGTGCGGTCGGGAACGCCGCACCATCGGCGATAGGATCGTCCGGCAAAATCGTAGTCGACTTCGACCTCGAGCGTCACGTTCGCCGTCTTGCTCCCGAGCGGCGCCGTCCGCGCGCGGAGAGCCTTGGCAGGAACCCGGACCCAGCCGCGCATGATGCGACGCATGACGATCGTCTGCCACGAGAGATAGGCCAGCAGGGCTACCACCAGGGCAATGAACCCCAGGAACAGCGCAATGACGACGGACCCTTCCATGGACAGGCCTCCGGCACTCCAGATGTCGACCAGCGGCGACAAGGCCGCAGGCGGACCGCCGGGAATGGTGCCGACGACCCGTCAGGCTTTCAGTACAGCCCGCCCGTACCCGTGCCGATGGCCCGGTTGCTCTCGCTGGAGGGGCCGCGGCGCTGCCCGGCGGCGGCCGAGTCGAAGGGGTTGATGAGTTGGTAGCTGTCGGGCGGAGCGGTGCCCGGCTTGAAGGCCTCGAGGATGGCGCCGGTGGAGCCGGCACCGGCGCGCAGGCCGGTCCGCGGATCGATCCGGATCAGCTTGATCCCGGTCGGCACGCGGAAGGGCACGGCCGGGCGATCGGCGAGCGCCACGCGCATGAAGTCCTGGAAGATCGGCACGGCCAGAGCACCGCCGGTGGCGCTGGCGCCGAGGCTGCGCGGGGTGTCGTAACCGACATACACGCCAACCGCGAGATCGGGCGAGAAGCCGACGAACCAGGCATCCTTGGCGTCGTTGGTGGTGCCGGTCTTGCCGGCGATCGGCTTGCCGAGCGCCCGCAGGCTGGTGGCGGTGCCGCGCAGGACCACGCCCTCCATCATCGAGGTCATCTGGTAGGCGGTCATCGGGTCGAGCACCTGCTCGCGCCGGTCGACGAGGATCGGCTCGTCCTGGTTCTGCCAGCGCGGCGCCGTGCAGCCCTGGCACTGGCGGTCGTCGTGGCGGAAGATGGTGGAACCGGTGCGGTCCTGGATGCGGTCGATGAGCGTCGGGCGGATGCGGCGGCCGCCATTGGCGAACATCGAATAGGCCGCGGTCATGCGCATGACCGTCGTCTCGCCCGCGCCGAGTGCGTAGGACAGGAACGAGGGCATGTCGTCATAGACGCCGAAGCGCTTGGCATATTCTGCGATCAGCGGCATGCCGACGTCATTGGCGAGGCGCACGGTCATGACGTTGCGCGAGCGCTCGATGCCGAAGCGCAGCGTCTGCGGGCCGTAGAACTGGCCGGAATAGTTCTCCGGCCGCCAGACCTCGCCATTGCCCGTCGCGAGTTCGAAGGGCGCGTCCATGACCACGGTCGATGGCGTGTAGCCGTTGTCGAGCGCGGCGGCATAGACGAAGGGCTTGAAGGAAGAGCCCGGCTGGCGGCGCGCCTGCGTGGCGCGGTTGAACTGGCTCTGGTCGAAGGAGAAGCCCCCGACCATGGCGAGGACGCGGCCCGTATAGGGGTCCATGGCGACAAGGCCGCCGGAGACTTCCGGGATCTGGCGCAGGCGGAACTGCCCGTCGCGGCCGGCGAGCGGCTCGACATAGACGACGTCGCCGGCGTTGAGGGTGCGGCTCACCGGGCGGCGCGCCCAGCGCGCACCTTCAGCGGTGATGAGGCCGATGACACGCGCGGCACTGACCTGACCGGAGGCCTCGCGCCCGGGCTGAAGGCCGATGCGGGCCGTTTCGCCCTGCGAGTCGATGACGACCGCGAGGCGCCAGCCGACGTCGTTGAACGAGCGGATTTCGGCGAGCTTCATGCCCCAGTCGCCACCCATGTCCTCGATCCGCGTGACCGGGCCGCGCCAGCCGCGCGCCTCGTCGAAACGGATCAGGCCGGCGGTCAGCGCCTGGCGGGCGGCGACCTGCAGCTTGGGATCAAGCGTGGTGCGGATCGACAGGCCGCCTTCCAGCAGCTTCTTGTCGCCGAAGCGGTCGGTCATCTCGCGCCGCACCTCTTCCGCGAAGAAGTCGGCGGCGAAGGTCTGCTGGCGCGGCGAGCGCGGGTTGACGGTCAGCGGCGTGCGACGGGCGGCCTCGCCCTGCGCGGCTGTGATGTGGCCGTCCTCGACCATGCGGCTGATGACGTAGTTGCGGCGCTCGAGGGCGCGGTCGCGGTTACGGAAGGGGTGCAGCTGCGTCGGGCTCTTCGGCAGGGCGGCGAGATAGGCCGCCTCGGGGATCGTCAGTTCGTGAACCGACTTGTCGAAATAGACCAGCGCGGCCGCGGCGATGCCATAGGCGCCGTAGCCGGGAATGACGAAGCCGAGATAGATCTCGTTCAGGTAGAGCTCAAGAATCTGGTCCTTGGTGAAGGCCGATTCCATGCGCATGGCGATGAGCGCCTCGCGCACCTTGCGGTCGACCGTCTGCTCGCCGGAGAGCAGGAAGTTCTTCGCCACCTGCTGGGTGATGGTGGATGCACCCTGCGGGCGGCGGTTGGAGCCGCGGTTCTGGAAATTGGTCAGCGCGGCGCGGGCGATGCCGGTGAAGTCGATGCCGTTGTGGTTGTAGAAGTTCTTGTCCTCGGCGGAGAGGAAGGCCTGGACGACCATTTTCGGCACGGCCTGCATGGGCAGATAGAGGCGCCGCTCGCGGGCATATTCCGCCATGAGCTGACCGTCCGAGGCGTGGACGCGGCTCATGATCGGCGGCTCGTAATTGCGCAACGTGTTGTAGTCGGGCAGTTCCTTGGTGACCTGCACGACGTAGACGGCTGCGCCGGCCGCGGCGAGCAGGAACGCGATCGTCCCGAGCCCGAAAACCCAGCCGAAGAATCGGAAAACCAGTCTCATCCGGTCAAACCGCGCCCTTGAGGGCTGCGCCTCTCGTCGTCCCCGGGATCGGACCGGACCGCAATCCGGCCGGGGATGCCCCGATCAATCTCTGCTCAATGATAGCACGAAGCCCTTGCCCCGCCCATCCGCACGGCCCGGCAGATCGGCCAAATCGGCGGCGGGATGCGCATGGAGGCCACGGATGTCCTGCGACTG
>CAZEZD010000138.1:0-7439 GCA_964516115.1 uncultured Hyphomicrobiales bacterium | reverse complement strand
ACGCCCATGCGGCCGATCAGCGTGCCGAGGCCCATGCCGACGGCCTGCACGCCCATCAGATTGAGTTCCTCGCCGAAGAACCAGCGCGCATCGTATTCCCTGAAGCCCGTCGGCTTGACCATCGGCAGGGACTCATAGGCGGCGGTGTTGGGTTTCAGGCTTGCAAGCGGCTTCGGGAACATGCGGGAGAGGGCCTCTGTCGACACGCGCGGGGAGGGGGCGCTTATACCGTTGCGGCGCGGAAATGCCCATGCCGCGGGTCACGGCTTGCCACGACAGGGATGAACGGCCGATGAGCGCCGCAGTTCCCGCCGCAATCCAAATGCCGTGAGATGAGGTGTTCGTGTGCCGTGTTGCGACTCCGGCCCGGAGCCGGCCGCGCGATCAGGCGGCTTCGGTGGCGGCCTGCGCCTGCCCTCCGGCGGTCAACCGGACCTTGAGGAAGCGCATGGCCCGCTGGGCGGAGGCGACGTCGATGGCCTCGTATTCCTTGCGGGCCAGGGTTTCGGCTGCCTTGTCGCCCCTGCGCTTGCGGGCACGCAGGGCGAGTGTCGTCGTCAGGTTGTCGAAGGAGATTTCGAGGGCGCGGAAGGCCAGCAGCACCGTGTTGAGGTCACCGGCGGCGATCTGCTGGAAGACGAAGTTGCGGTCGAAGCGAAGGAAATGGGCAATCACGGTCGAGAGGTCGAGCAGGCGGCCGCCGTCGAGCAGGGAGCGGAGTCCGCCATCGAGCGAGATCGACCCGGCCTCCACCGCAGCGATGATCCGCTCGGTGGCGGAGATGTTGGCCTTCCGCTTGCGCAGTTCCTCGGCGATCAGGGCGCTGGCCTTGGCCCGCAGGGCGGCGACAGTGTCGCCGGTTGCGTCGTCGCCCGCGCCCTCTGCTGCGCGCTCGCAGACAATGGTCTCAAGCTGTTCCAGCACCGTCGGCGAGAGATCGCCGCGGTCGGCGAGCGACAGACAGAGCTCGTCGTCATGGCGCGCCCGGTCCACGAGGCGACGCATGCCGCTTTCGGAAACCTGAGCGCCAGCGTTGGCGGACACCGTCCGAAGCACCCTGTCGCTGCCGCGGTCGATCAGCACGTCCGTGATGTGCGTCGAGAGAGTCGGGCGTGTCGCGATGGCGTCGAGATGGTCGTCGCTGCTCGCCTGGGCGAGCTGCAGGATGTCGGCCTCCCGCAGCACGGGAGAGCGCGACAGGATCGGCCGGGCGACGGCGATGTCCGCGTCCGCGGCCAGCGTCATGGCGAGATCGTGGGGCAACCGGTCGCTGTCGCAGAGCGCGTCGCTGACCTTTGGGCGCTGCGCGGGCTTCAGCCTGGCCATGACGGTCGTGGCGATCTCGGTGAAGAGATACTCCTCCGCGAGGGTCGGGCTTGTCGTGTGGGCGAAATACAGGTCGGCCACGCTGCGCAGCAGCGCCAACCTCTTGTCGGAACTCTTCTCGGCGCCGAGCTGGGCGAGTTGCTGAACGATGGCGCCTGAGACGGTAACCGAACCGGTGGACATTCTCGGGATCCTGTCGAGAGACCCGTCGAGGCGTCTTGGGGGAAGCGCGACGGCGGAGGCAAATTTGGCGTGGAAGCCAGCGCCGCAGAAGCAAGGCACGCCGTTTCCGTGGCTTCACCAATACGTCCAATTCTATTCAAATTTCGCTGCGACGGCCGCAGTCGAAAGGTTAACTGTGGCCAATGTTAATGGTGTGTCACTGCGGAGGCCCGCCGAGGACCAGACAATCCTTGTCACGCCGCCCGTTGCAGCGGCGGTGCAATGACATGGCGCGAGAGAACCCAGGGCGCTTCCTCCACCGTCATGATGCGGATTTCCGCCACGCGGACGAAGACCTGCCGCACGTGATCCTCGATCGGGACGAGCGAGCCTGAGGACGAGCGCAGCGTCAGCCGGTCGGTGACGATCTCCAGCACATCCCCCAGCAGGCGGGCGTAGAGGACGGGCTCTTCGGACATGACGGGCCTCGCGAGTCGCATGGGATGTCGACGCAACTCACCTCCATGGCTCCGCCGCCGCGCGCCATGTCGAGCCGTCGTCCTGTCAGGCACTGCAATATCGGCACACCGGGCAGCCCGCGTACGATGCCGGTCAGCGGGCGTCGTGGCGACGCTCGTCGTAGATGACGCGGACGAGATCGGCGGCATTCCGGGCGCCGAGCTTCTCCATGATGCGCGCCCGATGCACCTCGATGGTGCGCGGGCTGATGCCGAGGCTGCGGCCGGCCTCCTTGTTGGAGGCGCCGCGCACGAGTTCCTGCAGAACGTCGCGCTCGCGCGGCGTGAGCAGGCTCGCGCCGCCGGGGCCCAGGGCCGACACGGGGTCGGAGCGCTCGGCGCTGCGGCGGGCATAGGTGGCAAGGGCCTGGCCGACCTGGCGGACCACCTTGTCGGCGTCGACGGGCTTCTCCACGAGATCGGCGGCGCCGGCCTGGATGACGGCGACGGCCATGGGAATGTCGGCCCGACCGGACATCATGACGACGGGCCCTTCGAACCGTCGCATCGCAATCTGGCGAAGCAGTTCGAGGCCGTTTGAACCGGGAAGGCAGAAGTCGAGCAGCATCGCATCGGGGTGGCGTTGCTGGAGGGCCATCAGCAGGGCTGTGCCGTCGGTGAAGGAGGTCACGCGGTAGCCCGCCTGCTCGAAGACGAGGCCCAGGCTGTCGCGGACCGCCGCGTCGTCGTCGACGATGAAGAGGTCGCCGGACCTCACCGCTTCCGTCCGCATGACCGCTATCCCCCGCGGCTGCCTCGACACCGCCGGGCCACCTGGACCCAACGTCGGGGGGAAGTGTCCGTCGTGAACGGAGGATACCCTATGCGACAGATTGCCACACCTGCGGGCATCAACCCTGCCGGGCGACGACGCGCTCGCGATAGAGGAGATAGAGGCCGGATGCGATGACGATCGCCGCCCCTGCGAGCGTGTTGGCGGCCGGGACCTGGGCGAAGACCAGCCAGCCGAGGGCGGTCATCCAGACGATCTGGGTGTAGATGAACGGCGCCAGGATCCCCGCCGAGGCATAGCCGTGGGCGACGATGAGCAGCCAGTGGCCGAAGGCTCCGAAGGCGCCGATGGCGATCATGCCGACGACGACGCCGAGGCTGGTCGGCGTCGTCCACACCATGGGCACGAGGACCGTGGCGACCACCGCGCCGAAGGCGACCGAATAGATCGAGGTCGTCGCCGCCGAGTCATGACCGGCGAGCATGCGGGTCAGCAGGTTGTAGACTGCATAGACGCAGGCTCCGGCAAAGGTGAGCAACATGGCCCAGTGCATGGAGCCGGCCCAGGGCTGGGTGACGACCAGCACGCCGAGGAACCCGAGGATGACAGCGGCCCAGCGCCGCCGGCCGATCCACTCGCCGAGGAAGGGACCGGAGAGGATGGCGACGATGAACGGCGTCGCGAACATGATCGACACGGTCTGGTCGAGCTGGAGGTACTGGAGCGCGATGAAGTTGAAGGCGGTCGAGCCGAACAGAAGCGCCGAGCGGATTGACTGGATCCAGGGCCTGCGCGTGACGAAGACGCCGGGGTTGCGCAGCGGGTTGAAGATGATGAGCACCATCACCAGGGCAGAACAGTAGCGCGTCCAGACCACCTGCATCGGATCCATCGACGTGCCCAGCCATTTGGCGAGAGCATCAAGGCAGGCGAAACAGGCGAGCGCCCCGCACATCAGGCCGATGCCCTTCAGGCGCGCCCGCGCGGCAGCGGCCTCCCTGGAGGCCCCGGTCGCTACACCTGATTGGCCTGCGGCCTCGTCCATGGTCACCCGCTCGCCGATCCGTATCGGATGCAGACCTAGCTGATTTGGGGGCGAGCGTCCCGTTGCCGCCGCATGGGAGCCGTGCGGGACTTGCCGCGCGCCCCGTCGGGTGACACTCTCCGCACATCGGGGCAGACGGCGGTCGCCCCGCCAGGCGGGTCTATTCTCCGCCCAAGCACCGCCTCCGGACCGCTCTGCGGTGGAGGTTTGCTTGTCCGATCGATCCTTCTTCATCTCTCCCGACCATCTCGCCGCCCAGCTCGGCACGCCGTCCTGGCCGCAGGTCATCGATGTTCGCGCGGCATCGGTCAGGGCCGTGCAGCCGGAGCTGCCGGCGACGCGCTGGACCGACGATCCGTCTGGCGCGGCCGTGGCGCGGCTGATCGATGCCTCGCGTCCGGTCGTGGTCGCCTGCAAAGCCGGTCACAACCGCAGCCAGCGGACGGCTGCCGAACTGCGGGCCATGGGGGTCGCCGCCCGTGTGCTCAAAGGTGGAACGCTCGCCTTCGCCGCCGCCGGCCATCCGATGCTGCCGCGCGCCAGCGCCGACCGCTGGGGCGGACCAGGCCGCGTCTGGGTGACGCGGCGGCGGCCGAAGATCGATCGCGTCGCCTGTCCCTGGCTCATCCGCCGCTTCGTCGACCCCTCGGCCTCGTTCCTCTTCGTCGATCCTGATCAGGTCCTGGCCGTCGCGACGGATGTCGGCGGCATCGCTTTCGACACGCCCGGCGCGCCTATTGAGCATGATGGGCCACGCTGCTCCTTTGACACGCTGCTGGAGGCACTCGACCTCGGCCGCTTCGCGCCACTCGCGGCGCTGGCGACGATCGTCAGGGCCGCCGATACGGACAATCTGGCGGCGAGCCCGCAGGCGGCCGGCTATCTCGCGGTGTCTCTCGGCCTGTCCGCTCTGGCCTATGACGATGACGCGCAGATGCTTCGTCATGGATTTGTCATCCTCGATGGGCTTTTCGCATGGATCACCCGGGCCCGTTCGGAAGCCCACAGCTGGACGCATCGCGCATGACCGTCATCGATCATTCCCGGACCGATCACGCGGCCGTTTCCTTCTCGGAGGCCCTAGCCGTGTGGATAAAGGTCGGCTTCCTCTCGTTCGGCGGCGCAGCCGGCCAGATCGCCATGCTGCACACGATCATCGTCGAGGAGAAGAAGTGGCTGGACGAGAAGCGCTTCCTGCATGCGCTGAACTACTGCACCCTGCTGCCGGGCCCGGAGGCGCAGCAACTCGCCACCTATATCGGCTGGCTGCTGCACGGCGTGCGCGGTGGGCTGACAGCAGGCGTCCTCTTCGTGCTGCCGGGCGCACTGATCGTCCTCGCCCTGTCCATGCTCTACGTCACGGCGCGGGGGGTACCCGTGGTCGACGGCATCTTCTTCGGAATCAAGGCCGCGGTCCTGGTCATCGTCGTCCAGGCGGTGATCAAAATGTCGAAGCGTGTCGGCGATTCCCCCGTGCTGAAGGCAGTGATCGCCGGGTCGTTCCTGGCCATCCTTCTGTTCAAGGTTCCCTACCCGCTGATCGTCGTCGCGGCGGCGGCCTGCGGCGCGCTGCTGCTGCCCGCCGCACCCGATGCCGAACCGGTGCCCGTGCGGGCGCCGGGTCGCTTCGCCGCCCTGCTCGCCAATACGGCGATTTGGGGCGGTCTATGGTGGACGCCGGTTCTGCTCGCTGCGTTGCTGCTCGGGCCGTCCCATATCCTCACCCAGATCGGACTGTTCTTCTCGCAACTGGCCGTCGTCACCTTCGGCGGCGCCTACGCGCTGCTGGTCTGGCTGGCGCAGGCCGCCGTTGAACAGAAAGGCTGGGTGACGGCAGCGGAAATGGCGGACGGCCTCGGTCTTGCGGAGACCAAACCGGGGCCGACGATCCTCGTCACCCAGTTTGTCGGCTTCCTCGCGGCCTGGCGCATGCCCGAGCCCTTCACGCCGATGGTCGCGGCCGTCCTCGGCGCGGCGATGACCACGTGGGTCACCTTTGCGCCGTCGTTCCTCTTCATCTTCGCCGGGGCGCCCTTCGTCGAGGACCTGCGGCACAATCGCCTTCTCGCTGGAGCGCTGAAGGGCATCACCGCCGCGGTCGTCGGCGTGATCCTCTACCTCGCCATCTGGTTCGCCCTGCACGTCTTCTTCGGCAGGGTCGGCAGCCTGTCCCTTGGTCCGCTGAGCCTCCCGACCTTCGATCCCTGGGCTCTCGACTGGAAGGCGGCGGCGCTTGCGGCCGTGGCCTTCGTTCTGGCCTTCCGGGTCAAGCTTGGATTGCTGCCGCTGATCGGCACGATGGCGGCTCTTGGCGTCGCGGTGAAGCTCACCCTGGGCTGATTCTTGACGCTCCACGGAAAAGGCCGGCGCAAAGGCCGGCCTTCCGTTCATAGGTCGTTTCGCGATCAGGCGCGTCCTCGTCTTACGAGCCGCCGGAGAAGGTGCGCGGCGCCGGGCTGACGACGCGGCCACCCGCCTGGATGATGGCGAGGCCTCGCTGCGGCGTGCCGTCGGCGCGGAACCGGAACAGGCCGTCGACACCGTTGAAGCCCGAGGAGTTGGTGAGGATGGTCTCGGAGAAGCGCTGCGATCCCTGCGTGCGAACCAGCGCCGCGATCAGCGACACCGAGTCGTAGGTCAGCGAGGCGATACGCGCCGGGTCCTGGTTGAAGCGGGCGCGGTAGCGACCGGCAAAGCTCTGGAAGCCGGCCTCGTCGGGCGCTGCATAGAGCGCTGTCGGGGCGGCCTGGGCCGCGCCGCGGTTGCCGACCCAGGGGCCGACGCCGAGGACCTGAACGCGGCGGGTGTCGATGCCGGCGGCCGACAGGGCGCGGATCGCGGCGCCGTCATAGGGGTCGGGCACGAAGATGGCGTCGATCTGGCCGGCAATGCCGGACAGGCGCGCGGCTGCGGCGGTCACGCCGGTCGGCTCAAGCGGAAACTTCTCGATGGCCACGACGCGGCCGCCGGAGCGGCTGACCGCTTCCTGGAAGGCGCCCTGCACGACCTGTCCGAAGGCGGAGTCGGGCACGAAGGCGGCATAGGACCGCTTGCCGGTCTGGGCGGCGTGCTGGACGATGCGGTCCACCGTATTCTGCGGCGTGAAGCTCATCAGATAGACGCCGCGCGTCGCCACGCTGGTATCGGTCGAAAAGGCGATCATCGGCTTCCCGGCCGGGCGGGCGACGGAGGCCGCACCGCGCACGGACTCGGCCAAAAGCGGCCCGAGGATGAGCTCGGCGCCCTCCTGGATCGCGGCCTGGGCAGCGGCGGCGGCGCCCTGAGCCGTGCCGCCATCGTCCTTGACGAGAATGGTGATGTCGGGGCCCTGGAATTCGGCCACCGCCATCTCGGCGGCGTTGCGCAGAACGGTCGCTGTGTTGCCGGCGGCGCCACCCGCCGACAGGGGCAGCAGCAGCGCAACCTTCACCGAACCCGTCCCGATGGTGGAGCCGGAGGGCGCCGGTGTCGCGCCGGGAATGGGACCGAGGGCTGGGCCGGGACCCGAGACATTGGCGCCCGAGCAGGCCGCAAGAGCCAGGGCCGCGGCGCCGATGAGGAGCCCGCGCAGCGTCGTCCCGCCGGCGGCAGTGCCGCCCCGTTTCGCCGTTCCCGCCATGTCCGAATGCCTCCACATGCCCTGAACGCCCCGCCC
>CAZEZD010000137.1:0-7480 GCA_964516115.1 uncultured Hyphomicrobiales bacterium | reverse complement strand
AGATCATCGAGGCCATGGCCGCCTCGACCTTCACCGACCACATCATGCCCTACGGTCCGACGAAGTTCGAGAACGGCCAGAACACCGGCGCGGCTCCGGTGAACACGCAGATCCAGAACGGCGACATCAAGGTGATCTTCCCCGACGCCTTCGCCGACGCCAAGCCCGTATTCCCCGTGACGGGCTGATCCTCTCCGCCAGGCCTTCAGCTCAACTCCGCGACCGGTTCGCCGGCCGCGGGGTCCGCCATGCCGGTGAGGTATCTCTCCCGTGTTCAGATCGTATCCACCGCAGATCGTGCTGGAGGCCGTCCTCAACGGCCTCCTCACCGGCGCCGTCTATGCATTGGTGGCGCTGGGTCTGACCCTCGTCTACGGCGTGCTGCACATCATCAACTTCGCCCATGGCGCCATGCTGACGCTGGCTATGTTCGCGGTGCTGGTGATGCACCTCGGCCTCGGGGTCGATCCCTATCTCGCCATCCTGCCGCTGACGCCGCTGTTCTTTGCCTTCGGCTACGGCCTGCAACGCTTCGTCATCTCGCCGGCGAGCCGCAACGACGACGGGGCGATCCTGCTGGTCACCCTCGGCCTGTCGATCGTCATCGAGAATCTCCTGCTGGCCGTCTTCCGCTCCGACACGCGGGCGCTGACGCTCGATTATTCCTTCTCGGTGGTCGATCTCGGCTTCGCCCTCCTCTCGCTGCCGCGGGTCATCGGCTTCGGCGTCGCACTCGTCGTCGCGGCTGCGCTCTGGGCGATCCTCGCCCTTACCGATACCGGCAAGGCGATCCGTGCCGTGGCCAAGGAGAAGCTTGGCGCCTCTCTCGTCGGCATCGACGTCAACCACATCTATGCCGTGACCTTCGGCCTCGGCGCGGCGACGCTGGCGGTGGCCGCCTGCCTGCTGATGCCCTCGCTCTACGTCAATCCGCGCGTCGGCAACGCCTTCGTGCTGGTCGCTTTCACGGTGGTGGTCCTCGGCGGCATGGGCTCCATCGCCGGCGCTCTCGTCGGCGGCCTCGTCATCGGCGTGGTGGAGAGCCTGTCCGGCCTCTATCTCGGCGAAAGCCTCGGCCAGATCGGCATCTTCCTCATCTTCATCCTGGTGCTGCTGCTGCGGCCGACCGGCCTGTTCGGAGCCAAGGCATGAGGGCCTACCGCTCCATCTTCCTTGCCATCGTCGCGCTGGCGCTGCTGCCGCTCACCGTGCCGCTGCTCGTCGGCGCCGGCATCGTCGCCGGCCCCAACACCTTCTACAACCTGATGGTCTTCGTCCTGATCATCACGCTGGCGGCCCAGGGCTGGAACCTTGCCGGCGGCTATGGCGGGCAGTTCTCCTTCGGCCATGCCGCCTTCTTCGGGACGGGTGCCTATGCCCAGGCCATCCTGCAGACGCGGTTCGGCGTGAACGCCTGGGCGGCGCTGCCGCTGGCTGCAGCCCTCGGCGCAGCGGTCGGGGCCGTCATCGGCACGCTCGCCTTCCGCGCCCGCCTGCGCGGCTCCTATTTCGCGCTGGTGACGCTCGCCTTCGCCGAGGTGTTCCGCATCCTCGCCAACGCCGCACCCATCACCGGCGGGGCGGCCGGCACGCTGGTGCCGCTGAAGATCGGCCTCGCGCAAATGCAGTTCGACGGGCCGGCGGCATTCTTCTATCTCGCCCTCGTTTTCGTCGCGGTGGTGCTGCTTTTCAACCGTGCGATTGAACGTTCGCGCTTCGGCGCCTGGCTGGTCGCCGTGCGCGAGAACGAGGATGCGGCGCGGGCGCTCGGCGTCGACACGCTGAAGGTAAAGCTCAAGGCCATCACTCTGTCGGCGGGCATCACGGCGGTGGCCGGGGCGCTCTACACCCAAAAGTTCCTCTATATCGACGCCAATATCGCCTATGGCGCATGGATCTCGGTGGAGGCGCTGCTCGCGCCCATCGTCGGCGGCATCGGAACGGTCTTGGGGCCGCTCATCGGCGCCATGGCGCTCATCGGCCTCGGCGAAGCCGCCAAGACGGTGATCCACGCCGCCATCGGCTCGGCCGTGCCCGGCGTCGATCTCGTGGTCTATGGCGTGCTGCTGATCCTCGTCATCGCCTTCGCACCGCGCGGCCTCATGGGTCTCGCCAGGGCCGGGGGAGGGCGCTGATGCTGGCGGTGGAGGGCGTCACCAAGCGCTTCGGCGGCCTCGTCGCGGTCTCCGACGTCAGCATGAGCGTGCCGAAGGGGCTGATCACCGGCCTGATCGGGCCGAACGGCGCCGGCAAGACCACGCTCTTCACGCTGATCTCCGGCTTCCAGACGCCGACGGCGGGGCGCGTCCGCTTCGAGGGCGACGACATTACCGGTCACTCGCCGGAATCGCTTGCGGTGCGCGGCATCGCCCGGACCTTCCAGATCGTCCAGCCCTTCGCCGGGCTGTCGGTCGTGGAGAACATCGCGGTCGGCGCCTATCTGCGCCATCCCCACAGGGCCGAGGCCATGGCGCGCGCCGGGGAGGTTGCGTCCATGGTCGGTCTCGCCGACCTCGACCGCCCCGCGTCATCGCTGACGGTGGCCGGACGCAAGCGGCTGGAACTCGCCCGGGCGCTGGCGACGGAGCCGCGCCTGCTGCTGCTCGACGAGGTGCTCGCCGGTCTCAACCCTTCGGAGATCCGCGACATCGTTCCGGTCATCCGCGCCATCCGTGACGCAGGCGTCACCATCCTGATGATCGAGCATGTCATGCAGGCGGTGATGAGCCTCTGTGACCATGTCCACGTCCTCGCCAACGGCCGGCTGATCGCCGCCGGAACGCCTGCCGAGGTGGTGGGCGATCCGGCCGTGGTGGAGGCCTATCTCGGCCATGGCGCCGCCGGCCGCCTGCAGAAGGGGAGCGCCCATGGCTGAGCCTCTGCTCGCCGTCGATGGGCTCGCCGCCGGCTATGGCGCGACTGAGATCCTGCGCGGCCTGTCGATGACCGTCGCGCCGGGCGAGATCGTTGCGGTGCTCGGCTCCAATGGCGTCGGCAAGACGACGCTCAACATGGTGCTCTCCGGCATCGTGCGGGCCCATCGCGGCCGCATCACCTTCGAAGGCGAGGACATCACCGCGGCGAGCCCCGGCGACATCGTGGCCCGCGGCCTGGTCCATGTGCCCGAGGGGCGCAAGATCTTTCCCAACATGGCGGTGCGCGAGAACCTCGAACTCGGGTCCTACCGGCGGGGCAAGGCGGCGCGATCGGCCAATCTGGAGCGCGTCTTCGCCATCTTCCCGCGCCTCAGGGACCGTGTCACCCAGCTCGCCGGTACACTCTCGGGCGGCGAGCAGCAGATGCTGGCCATCGGCCGCGGCCTGATGGCCGAACCGAAGCTGCTCATCCTCGACGAGCCCTCGCTCGGGCTGTCGCCGCTGCTGGTCGAGGAGATGTTCGCCCTCGTGCGGCGCATCAACGCCGACGGGCTCGCCGTCCTGCTGGTCGAGCAGAACGTCGTCCAGTCGCTGGACGTCGCCTCCCGCGCCTTCATCCTCGAGAACGGTGTCTTTGCCCTCCAGGGCGACGCGGCCGAACTCGCCGCCAGCGACGACCTGCGCCGCGCCTATCTGGGGATGTAATCATGATATGCAGCACGGCCGCCGATTGTATGACGACCGCCTTTTCAGGAGAATACCGATGAGCCGCCCCGCCCAGGTTCTGCGTGCAAGACTCGACCAGCGCCCGGTTCTTCTGGCGCCGGGGGTCGTGGATCCGCTCACCGCCCAGATCGCGGTCAACGCCGGCTTCGAGGCGGTCTACCTGACCGGCGCCGGCATCGCCTATACCCGGCTCGGCATGCCGGACATCGGCCTGACCACGATGAATGACGTCGTCGACGTGATCACGCGCGTCGCCGACAAGGTGTCGGTGCCGCTGATCGTGGATGGCGACACCGGCTTCGGCAATGCCCTCAACGTCCAGCGCACCGTGCGCTGCTTCGAGCGGGCCGGCGCCGCCGCCATCCAGCTCGAGGACCAGACCTTTCCCAAGCGCTGTGGCCATCTGCGCGGCAAGGCCGTCGTGCCGGCCGAGGACATGGTGGGCAAGATCAAGGCGGCGGTGGACGCCCGCCAGGACGGTCTCCTCGTGATCGGCCGCACCGATGCCGGGGCGATCGAGGGCTTCGAGCGCGCCTTCGAGCGCGCCGAGCTCTATGCCGCAGCGGGCGCCGACATCATCTTCGTCGAGGCGCCGCGCACCCGTGAGGAACTCGCCTCTGTGCCGCGGAAACTCGGTGCGCTGCGCCCCCTCATGGCCAATATGGTCGAGGGCGGCCGCACGCCCATGACCCCCGTCGGGGACCTTGAGGCCATGGGATACAGCCTCGTGGTCTTCTCGGCCGGCGTTGTGCGCGCCATGGCCAAGACTGCCCGCCAGTTCTACGACACGCTGAGGGCAGACGGCTCGTCGGACGCGGTGCGCGACGCTATGTATTCCTTCGATGAACTCGCCGAGATCGTCGGCACCACCGCACTGCTGGAGGCGGGCGCGGGCTATGAGCCGGCGGGGGGCGGGGCGTGAGCCTCGATCCCGTTACGCTGGCCGTGCTCAAGGGTCGGCTGGAGCAGATCGCCGACGAGATGGACGCGACGCTCTATCGCTCGGCGTTCAACCCGATCATCGCCGAGGCGCGCGACGCCTGCCACGGCCTCTACCACCGCGATACCGGGGATACCCTGGTGCAGGGCACTAGGGGTCTGCCGATCTTCGTCGGCGCCATGGCCTTCGCCGTGAAGGCGGTGATTGACAAGGTGCAGGCGCAAGGGGGGCTCGCGCCCGGCGACACCTTCATCTTCAACGACCAGTATGCCGGCGGCACCCATCTCAACGATTTCCGCCTCGTGCGGCCTGTCTTCCGCGATGGGCGGCTCTTCTGCTGGCTCGCCTCGGCAGGGCACTGGCTCGACATCGGCGGCAACGTGCCGGGCGGCTATAACCCGGTGGCGACCGAGAGCTTCCAGGAGGGCGTGCTGATCCCCGTGGTGAGGCTCGTCGCCGGGGGCGAGACGCGGCAGGACATCCTCGACATCCTCGCCGCCAATTCGCGCCTGCCGAATTCCAACTGGGGCGACCTCAACGGCCAGCTCAACGCCCTCGATCTCGGCGAGAAGAGGCTGAACGCATTGCTCGACCAGTATGGCGAGGCGACCATCGACGCGGCATTCGACGCCTTCTCGATCCGGGCCGAGGCGCTGATGCGCGAGGCTGTCGCGGCGCTGCCCGACGGCACCTATGCCTTCGAGGACTATCTCGACAATGACGGCATCGTCGACGAGCGACTGACGGTGGCGCTGGACCTGACCATCTCAGGCGACACGATGGTGCTCGATTTCTCGCGCTCATCGCCGCCCTGCGCCGGCCCCATCAACATTTCGGTGCCGACCACCATCGCCGCCTGTTACGTCGCCTTGAAGCACGTCTTCACCGACGTTCCCGCCAATGCGGGCTGCCTGAAGCCCATCACTTTCGTCGTGCCCGAGACCACGCTACTCGGTGCGAAAGCGCCGAAGCCCATGGCCGGCTATACCGAAACCATCCTGCGCCTCATCGGCGTCGTCTTCGGGGCGCTGGCGAAGGCCGTGCCGGAGGGCGCGACCGCCGGGCCCTTCGGCACCATCAATGCCCTCTCCATGGCGGGTCACCGCGCCAATGGCAGCCGCTGGGTGATGTTCAACTTCTTCGGCGGCGGTCTCGGCGGCAATCCCGAGAGCGACGGCCTGAACCACGCCAACAATCCGATCTCCACCGCCACCATGCCGCCGGTGGAGATTCTCGAAGCCGCGTATCCCGTGATGTTCACACAATGGGCGCTCAGGCCCGATTCCGGCGGCGAGGGCGCCCATCGCGGGGGGCTGGGCGCCATCTACGAGATCGAGGTTCTGGACGAACGCGGCGCCGAGGTCTTCCTGCTCGGCGAGCGCGGCCGCTATGCACCCTTCGGCGTCAACGGCGGCGGGGAGGGAGCGCTGAACCGCTTTTCCTGGACAGACGGCGCCACCTGCGGGTCCCCGCCCATGGCCTCCAAGGTCACCGGCGTGAAGCTGCCGCAGGGCGGGCGCGTGCGGCTGGAGACACCCGGCGGCGGCGGCTTCGGCGATCCCGCCCGGCGCGACCCGGCGGCGCGGGAGCGCGACCTGAGGCTCGGCTATGTGACCGGAGCCACCGCATGACCACCCTCGTCGGCGTCGATGTCGGTGGCACCTTCACCGACCTGTTTTTCCTCGACGAGGCGTCCGGGACCTTCCGCACGGCCAAGGTGCCCTCCAACCGCGGCGACGAGGCCGTCGGCTTTCTCGAGGGTCTGAAGACCTTCGGCGCGCTGTCGTCGCTCGGCTCCATCGTCCACGGCACGACGGTCGGCACCAACGCGCTGCTGGAGCGCAAGGGCGCCCGCATCGGTGTCATCACCACCGCGGGCTTCCGCGACGTCCTGGAGATGCGCCGCCGTGACCGCCGCAACACCTGGGGCCTGTGGGGCGACTTCACCCCCATCGCCGACCGCGACATGCGCGTCGAGGTGGCCGAGCGCACGCTGGCCGACGGCACGGTGCGGCAGTTGGTCGATCCGGCCGAGGTCGCCGCGGCGGCGAAGGCGCTGGCTGACGCCGGCGCGATGGCCCTCGCCATCATCTTCGTCAACGCCTATGCCAACCCCGCCAACGAGCGCGCCGCGGCCACTGCGGCTCGAGCCGTCTGGCCGAACGAGCATGTCTCGGTCTCCTCGGAGATCCTGCCCGAGATCCGCGAGTTCGAGCGCGCTTCCACCACCGCGCTGAACGCCTATCTGCAGCCGGTCGTCGGCTCCTATCTCGCCAAGCTCGAACAGGCGCTGGAGGGCGAGGCTTTCGCCGGTGCCTTCCACATCGTCCAGTCGAACGGCGGCGTCATGTCGACGGCCACGGCCCGTCGCCTGCCGGTGCGCACCGCGCTGTCGGGGCCGGCGGCCGGCGTCATTGCAGCCGCCGCTATCTCCACCGCCGCCGGCTATCCCGACATCATCACCGGGGATCTCGGCGGCACCTCCTTCGACGTGTCGCTGATCGCCGCCGGCGAGGCGGCGCTGGCGGCGCAGACCACCATCGACTTCGGCCTCGTCATCCGTTCGCCGATGATCGAGATCACCACCATCGGTGCCGGCGGCGGCTCTATCGCGCGGGTCGACCGCGGTGGCTTCCTCGAGGTCGGCCCCGAAAGCGCAGGATCGCGGCCCGGTCCGGTCGCCTATGGCCAGGGCAACGACCGCCCGACCCTGACGGATGCCAACATCGTCCTCGGCCGCATCAACGCCGAGCGTCCCATCGGTGGCAAGCTGCAGCGCCTCGATGTCGAGGCAGCGCGGGAGGCACTGGCGAAGCACGTCGGCGAGCCGTTGGGCCTGTCTCCGGAAGAGGCCGCGGAAGCCGTCGTGCGGGTCGCCGATGCGCGCATGGCCGGCGCCATCCGCCTCGTCTCCGTCGAGCGCGGCCATGATCCCGCG
>CAZEZD010000136.1:0-7506 GCA_964516115.1 uncultured Hyphomicrobiales bacterium | reverse complement strand
CCTCAGCACCGTGGTGTTGGGCGCCCCGCCGCCGAACTCGGCCGGAATGAAGCGCTTGTCGATCTTCTCCTCGACCAGCGGTCCGGAGACCTCCTCGAAGAACTTGCCGTGGAACCAGCGCATCAGCCGGCGCGTCTCGATGCGCTGCGTCAGCGCCTCGGGCATCAGCCGGCGGTCGGCCGGCCCCGTCTCCAGATCGTCGAGCCAGGCGGCCACGCCATCCGCCCCGACGACGCCCGGACCGTCGGCGATCTCCACCACCGGCGTCGTCGCTTCCGGATTGAGCCGGAGGAAATCCTCACGCCGCTCCCATGGCCTCGCCTCGACGAGCGCCGCCTCGATGCCCCGCTCTGCGAGGGCAAGGCGGACGAAACGCGAATGCGGACAGAAGAATCGATGATGGAGAACGAGTTCCATGCGCTCCGAACCTGAACGGGCGGCAATCGAGAGGCCCGATATGGTCTTTCCATGACATTGCGGCGGGAGGCCGGGTGAATAGCCCCCGCGCGCCGGAGAGACAACCACGCGAATTGCCCGGCTCCCTTCACCGATCGTCATGCTTAACCAAACGTGAACCTCGTCGCGCTTAAGTGGGCTGATGCCGGCCGACCGGGGCCGGTCGCGCTCTCGGGGTCGCCATGGACATCGTCAATCTCGGCAAGGCGCTGTTCCTCGGCATCGTCGAGGGCAGCACCGAGTTCATTCCGGTGTCCTCCACCGGCCACCTCATCCTGATCGGCCATTTCCTCGGCTTCCAGTCGACGGGCAAGACCTTCGAGGTGCTGATCCAGCTCGGCGCGATCCTCGCCATCATGCTGGTCTATTTCTCGCGGCTGCTGGGGGTTGTGCTCTGCCTGCCGACCGATGCCTGGGCGCGCCGGTTCGTCGTCTCGGTCCTCGTCGCCTTCCTGCCCGCCGCCCTGCTCGGCGCATTGCTGCACAGCCGGATCAAGGCGCTGTTCGAGCGGCCGGACCTCGTCTGCGTCGCGCTTATCCTCGGCGGCATCGTTCTGCTCGTCGTCGACCGCCTGAAGCTGGAGCCGAAGGAGGACAATGCCTTCCGCTTCTCGCCCTGGCTGGCGTTCAGGATCGGCCTCTGGCAGTGCGCGGCGCTGTTCCCCGGCGTGTCGCGGTCGGGCGCCACCATTGTCGGCGCGCTGCTGATGGGAACGACCAAGAGGGCGGCGGCGGAATTCTCCTTCTTCCTCGCCATGCCCACCATGGCGGGCGCCTTCGCCTACGACCTCTACAAGAACTACAAGCTGCTCGACTTCTCCGATGTCGGCACCATCAGCGTCGGCTTCGTCGCGGCCTTCATCTCCGGGCTCTTCGTCGTCCGCTTCCTGCTCGACTATGTCAGCCGGCACGGCTTCATGCTCTTCGCCGTGTGGCGGATCGTGGTCGGGACGGCAGGACTGGCCGGACTCTATCTGATCCGCTGAGGGCGGTCAGCGCGCCTGTTCGGCGAACTGGCCCTGCCGGCGGAAGCGCCACAGATAGGACGGCACGATGGCCTCGACCGACTGGGGAGGGATCCCCAGCCCTTCCAGCGTGCGGCCCTCGGCCTTCGCGCTTTCGCCGACCACGTTGTCCGAGCGCAGCAGCTCGACCTGGTCGACGGTCAGCATCGGCTTCGGCAGGAGCTGGAGGAACTTCGCCTTGAGTCTGGCGAGACCGAACGACAGCGGCACGAGCAGCCGCTTGCGGCCGGTCGTTTCCAGCACGAACTCCATCAGGTCCCGGAAGCTCTTCACGGCGGGACCACCGAGCTCGTAGATGGCGCCGGGCTTCGCGCGGCCGTCGACGGCGGCCATCACAGCCTGCGCGACGTCGCCGACGAACACCGGCTGGAACTTCGTCTCGCCGCCGCCAATGAGCGGCAGGGCCGGCGACATCTGGGCAAGGCCCGCGAACCGGTTGAAGAAGTCGTCCTCGGGGCCGAAGACGATGGAGGGGCGCAGGATGACCGCGTCGGGGGCCTCCTTCAGCACCGCCGCCTCGCCCGCCGCCTTGGTCTGCGCATAGAGCGCAGGGCTTGCCGCATCGGCGCCGATGGCCGAGATGTGGATGAGGCGGGCACCCGCCTCGGCGGCCGCCCTTGCCACGGCGCCGGCGCCGCGCGCCTGCACCGAATCGAATTTCTGGCGGCCAGTCTCGTAGAGGATGCCGACGCAGTTGATGACGATCTCGGCACCCGCCACGGCCTGCTTCACCGAATCCGGATAGCGCAGATTGGCCTGCACCGCATGGATCTGCCCCACCGCGCCGAGCGGCTGGAGGTGGCCGGCGAGATCGGGGCGGCGCACCGCCACGCGCACGCGAAAGCCCCGGCGCGCGAGAGCCCGGACGACGTGCCGTCCGACGAATCCCGAGCCACCGAAGACGGTGACGAGGCGGTCGTAGGTCTGCATCTGCGGGGCCCTCTCGAAATCGCGGGGAACGCGCCGTGATTAGTCGATTTCCACCATGAGGTACAGGGGCCGAAATGGCGAGCCGGGGCGCTTGCCGCTCAGCCCCACCAGGCCATCAGACCGGCCGCCGCGGCCCAGATCACCGCATAGCGCAGGGTGCGCGCGAGCCCGGTGATGACGGCGGTGGGCAGCGCCGGATAGCGCGCCATCCCCGCGACGAGCGTGATCGGATCGCCGATGACCGGCATCCAGCACAGGAGCAGCGTCGCCCATCCGTAGCGCGTGAACAGGCGGGTGGCGCGCGCAAAGCTCTCCGGCGGCAGGCGGAAGCGCCGCATCCAGCGGTGTCCGCTTTCGCTGTCCGCGCCGCGGGCGATCTGCGTGCCGATCCACCAGCTCGTCATGCCGCCCGCCGTATTGGCGAGCGCGGCGACGACGAACAGCACCCAGGGCTGCGCGGAGCCGGTGGCGAGCAGGGCCAGGAAAACCGCCTCGGACCCGCCGGGAAGCAGGGTGGCGGCGGTGAAGGCGGCGAGAGCCATGGTCGTCAGCGAGGCGAATTCGGCGACCAAGCGCTCCTCCGGGTTAACCCTCGCCTCATGCCACGCCAGGGCCGGCTTGCACAGGCCGCCCGCTGCCCGTTTAATACGGCTCCGAAACGAGTTCCCCCGACCAGGATTGCGTATCGTCCATGGCCGTCGTGTTGCGCCCGTCCCAAGCGATGAAGCTGATGCACGACGTGTCGCTGGCGCTCGTGCGCGACGGTGAGCCCGACCTGTCGTCGCGCCAGCTCGCCATCCTCCTGACGATCTACCTCGAGCCGCCGCCGCACCATGTGCGCGATCTCGCCCGCAAGCTCGGCGTCACCAAGCCGGTCATCACCCGGGCGCTGGACAGCATGGGCAAGCTCGAGCTCGTCACGCGCCGCCGCGACGAGAACGACCGGCGCGACGTCGTCATCCAGCGCACCGTCAAGGGGGCCTTGGCGGTGGAACGGCTGGGCGACCTCGTCGCCGAGCATGCCGGGCTCCTGCCCCCGTGAGCCGTTAACCGCCTTGTGCTAGCACTCTGCCCATGACCTTCACGCTGCCGCCCGGCTTCGACCGCCGCCTCACTCCTGCCCGTGCCGATCTTGCCGCCGCCCATTTGAAGGGCCAGGTCGAGGCCGCCCGCTATGCCGAGGGCCGGCCGATGCGCGTCGAGTTTCCCGTCGCGCCGCTGGCCCCCTCGCGGCTGATGAACGCCGCCCGCGACAGCGAATTCCTCCTCGGCGAGGAGGTGGTCGTCTATGACGAGGACGGCGGCTTCGTCTATGCCCAGTCGGACCGCGACGGCTATGTTGGCTACGCCATCGCCGGCGCCTTCCGGCCGCGACGGGCGCCGGCGACCCACCGTGTCGGCGTCATCCGCACCCATGCCTATCCCGGTCCCAGCATCAAGCTGCCGCCCACCTGGATCATGCATCGCAACAGCCGCGTCACGGTCGAGCGCTTCACCGAGGCCTTCGCCGTGACGGATACCGGCGCCCATCTGATCGCCGCACATCTCGTCCCCGTCGACCAATACGAGACGGACTTCGTCGCGGTGGCGGAGACCTATCTCGGCACGCCCTATCTGTGGGCCGGGCGCACCAGCTTCGGCATCGACTGCTCCGGCCTCGTGCAGACTTCTCTCGAGGCCTGCGGCATCGCCGTGCCGCGCGACACCGACATGCAGGAGACGGCCATCGGGGAGCTGGTCGCCTTCGATGGCGACATCGCGAACCTCGCGCGGGGCGACCTCGTCTTCTGGAAGGGCCATGTCGGCATCGTCTCCGGACCCGATGAACTCCTGCACGCCAACGGCCACCACATGATGGTGGTGAGGGAGCCGCTGTCGGGCGCCATCGCCCGCATCCGCGACAAGTCCTACGGCGAAGTGACCAGCGTCCGGCGTCTCGCACCCTAGCTGCAGACGGGCTTGTCGCAGTCGCGCACCGACGCGACGATCCGCTCCATCACGGCCCGTCCCGGCCAGCCAATCACGGCCGTGCCTGCAATGAGCCAGGATGGCGTCGCGGCGAGGTTGGTGGCATTGGCCAGCCGCACGGCCTGGACGATCGTTTGTCCGGTTTCCGGGCGGTCGGCGACGTCCTCGACCGCCTTGCGGTCGAGCCCGAGATCGGAGGCCAGTTCGAGGGCGCGGATGCCGTCGAAGACGCCGCGCACCGCCATCGAGCGCGCATGGAACTCGCGCACCTTCGCCTCCCCGCCGAGCTTCTTCACCGCATACTCCACCCGCGCCGCCTGCACCGAGGGTAGTCCGAGGCTCGGCGCATTGATCAGGCTGACGGCGAGGTCGGCGTCGGCGGCCGTCATCGCCTTCACGTCGTCCGCCGCCCGACGGCAGAAACTGCAGTTGGAATCATAGACCTCGATCAGCGTGACGTCGGCATCGGCCGAGCCCAGCGTGAAGGCGTTGTCGAGCGCCATGATCTCGCCCTGCAGTTCGACGGGCACGCGGAAGTTCTGGATGCCGCGCCCCGCGTCATCCTTCAGCGGACACCAGCCCTCCTGAGCGGTGAGCGGACCCGTCAGGGGTACGAGCCCTGCCAGCACGGCGAGGCGGCGGGTCAGCAACATGCGATGTCTCCGATATGCGAACGGCCGCACCATCGTGGAGCGGCCGTCCGGATAACAATCAAGCCTGCGTGACGGGCAGGCGGATGGCAGACGGCTCAGGCCGCCTTCACCGTCTCGATGAAGCGCGCCACCTCGCGCTGCAGGACGTCGCTCTCGCGTGACAGGGACTGGGCCGAGGAGAGCACCTGCGCGGAGGCGGAGCCCGTCTCCGCGGCGCCGCTGTTGACGCTGGCGATGTTGCCGGCGACCTCGGCCGTGCCCTGGGCCGCTTCCTGGACATTGCGGGAGATTTCCTGCGTCGCCGCGCCCTGCTCCTCCACCGCGGCGGCGATGGCGGCGGCAATGCCGGCCAGTGTGTCGATGGTCGAGCCGATCTCCCGGATGGCGGCGACCGAGTCCTGCGTTGCCGACTGCATCATGGAGATCTGCGCACCGATCTCCTCGGTCGCCTTGGCGGTCTGGGTGGCGAGCTGCTTCACCTCGGAGGCGACGACGGCGAAGCCCTTGCCGGCCTCGCCCGCGCGCGCCGCCTCGATGGTCGCGTTCAGCGCCAGCAGGTTGGTCTGCTCGGCGATGGCGGTGATCAGCTTCACCACGTCACCGATGCGCCCGGCCGCCGTGAGCAGCTCGGCGATCCGCTGGTCGGCCTTCTCGGCCTGCTTCACGGCCTCACTCGACATGCGGCTCGATTCCTCGACCTGCCGGCCGATCTCGCTCACCGAGCTCGCCATCTCCTCGGCCGCGCCGGCGACCGACTGGACGTTGGCAGAGGCCTCGTCGGAGGCAGAGGCGACGACGGTGGCCAGCGACTGCGTATTGGCCGCCGTCTTCGACAGGCTGGTGGCTGCGGATTCCAGTTCCGACGAGGCGCGCGAGACCGTCTCGACGATGCCGCCGACGGTGGCCTGGAAGGCATCGGCGAGATGCAGCATGTCGGCGCGGCGGGCTTCGGCGGCGCGCGCCTCGTTTTCGCTCCGCTCGGACCGCAGCCGCTCGGCATCGATCATGTTGTCCTTGAAGGTCTGCATGGCGCTGGCCAGCGCCCCGATCTCGTCGCGGCGGCCGGCGAAGCGGCTTTCGACGGTCGTGTCGCCCGAGGCGAGCCGCAGCATGTTGTCCTTGATCTCGGTGAGCGGCCCGATCACGCGGCGCGACATCAGGATCAGAGCGCCGATGGCGAAGGCGAGGGCGACGGCGAGTTCGCCCAACTGCATCGTCAGGGCGCGGAAGGCGCTCGCCTTCATCGACGCCGAATGGTCGCGCGCAGCGGCAAGCGCCGCATCGGCGACGTTCAGGATGGTGGCGAGCTTGGCCACCGCCATCGGCGACCACTGGCTGGCCGTGAAGCCCGGAGGCTGCTTGTTGATGAGCGCCGTCAGGGTCGTCATGCGTACCTTGGCGAACTCGGGATCGAGAAAGCCCGTCTGCGCCTGCTGCATCGCCGTCGCGAAGCTCGCCGGCAGCGTCAGGCTGGAGGCGAGCTGCTGCACCGCGGCCCAGGAGGTTTCCATGCGCGTGGTGAGCGTCGCGTATCCGACGAGCGGGTTCTCGGGCAGCGGCATGCCGGCGAGCGGATTGGAGATGTAGACCGAGACGTCGCCGGCCGCCTGGCGGGTGACCCAGGCGTTCTGCTTGATCTCCATGAGCTGATCGACGAAGGCGTCATCGAGCTTGATGAGCCGGGTGAGTTCACCCGAGAGTCGGTCGAGCAGGGTGATAGCCCCGTCCGTGGCATTGAAATATGCGTCGGCGATGCCGGCGGGGCGCTGCGCCTTCGGCTGTGCCATGGCCCGCGCCGTCTCGATCTGCAGTTCGGCGAGCCGGGTGATGGTCTGGTCGAGTTGCGCGGCGGCTGCCGCTGCTCCCGGATACTGGATCCCCCTGAGCGTCGCGAGCGCGGCGCGCAGCGCCGGCATCTCGGCCTCCCGGTGCGGCGCGATGGTCCGCGGCACGGTCGGGTGAACCTCCTCGAGGATCAGGGCGCGCCGTGAGTTCGACCGGTCAACACGCAGGTTGTGCAGCGCGGTGAACATGTGCGTGGTCGCGTCGACCACGGAGGCGATCCGGATCGACTTCTGATACTGGGTCCAGGAGGTCCATGCCCCCATGGAGAACTGGGCGATAAGCACCAGCGCGAAGACGGAAACGACGGTCTTCACGAGGCCGCTGACGGTCAGGCGGTTGAGCAAGGGGATTCTCCGGGGCGTCTTCGCAGGTGCAAAAACACCATCGCCGCCCAGGGTAAATGAACCCCTAAGCGCAAGCCGGAGCGAACCAAAAAAGCCAGACCCTGCCGTGCTTTACCTTCCGTAGCGGAAGTTTGTATCAATAGCCGTGCGCGGGATCGACGACGTTGACCAGCGGTTCGCCCTCCATGTGTGCCGTGATCTGGGCCGCCACATAGGCGGCGATCGCCGGCGGCGAGGAGATCGCCGAGTTGTGGGGCGTCACCGTGACGTTCGGATGCGACCAGA
>CAZEZD010000135.1:0-7519 GCA_964516115.1 uncultured Hyphomicrobiales bacterium | reverse complement strand
CAGCACGTCGTTCATGACCTGCTCCTTGGTCATGTTGCGGGCCTTCATCGTGTCGGGGATCTGCTTCTCGACCAGCGGTGTCCAGACGTAACCCGGGGAGATGCAGTTCGCCGTGATGCCGAAGGTGGCGAGTTCCAGCGCGATGGTCTTGGTGAAGCCGAGGAGGCCGTGCTTGGCGGCGACATAGGCCGACTTGAACGGCGAGGCGACGAGCGAGTGCGCCGAGGCGATGTTGACGATCCGCCCGAACTTGCGGGCCTTCATGCCCGGCACCACCGCCTTCGCCAGATGGAACGAGGCCGTCAGGTTGATGGCGATGATGGCGTCCCACTTGTCTGCGGGGAAATCCTCCACCGGCGAGACGAACTGGATTCCGGCATTGGAGACGAGGATGTCGACCTTGCCGAATTCGCTCTCGGCGGTCTTCACCAGGGTCGCGATCTCGTCCGGCTTCATCATGTTGGCGGGCGAGAACAGGATGCGGCGGCCGGTCTCGGCGGCGAGCTTCGCGCGGATGGCCTCCAACTCGGCCGGGTCGCCGAGGCCGTTGAGCATGACGTCGGCTCCCGCCTGCGCGAGGGCGGTGGCGATCGCAAGGCCGATGCCGCTGGTCGATCCCGTGACGATCGCGCTCTTTCCCGCAAGGTTCATGATACCCATCTCCTCCAGCAGACGTTCACGCTGCGGCCCATCACTGCCGCGCCTTGTTCTGCAATGCAACATCCGCCGCCCGGCTTTGGCGGTCCGGTCCAGCATGCTAGGAACGGGAATCGAGGAAAACCGAGGGCCAACGGTTGATGCTGAAGTCCCGCCACGCGCACGATCACGCCTGCGAGCACGCCCACCCGCCGGTGGACGTGCTGAAGGTGGCCGAGGCGCGCTGCGCCGAGAAGAAGCTGAAGCTGACCCCGATCCGGCGCGAGGTGTTGCAGCATCTGGCCGCCTCGCCCTCGCCGCTGGGGGCCTATGACCTCATCGAGCGAATGCACCGGGAGAGCGGCCGCCGTCCGGCGCCGATCAGCGTCTATCGCGTGCTCGATTTTCTTCTTGAGGCCGGGCTCGCCCACCGCATCGAGAGCCGCAATGCCTTCGTCGCCTGCGCCCACCGGCACGGCAGCGCCGATCTCGTGGTGTTCATGATCTGCGACGCCTGCGGCTGCGTGTCGGAGGCATCGGGCGCGCCGGTGGAGCGCGATCTGTCCGCCATCGCCCGCGCCGCCGGATTCACGCCGGCGACGCAGGTCGTCGAGATGTTCGGCCGCTGCGCCCATTGCGGCGACCCCGACAAGGCCTGATCAGGCCGCCTTCAGCGCCTCGACGAAGGACTGGACCTCGCTCTGCAGCGTGCCGGCATTGGCCGACAGGTCGGTCGCCAGCGTCATCAGTTCGCCGGCCGAGCGGCCGGTCGCCTCGGCTGCTTCGCCGACGGTGCCGATCGTCCCGGTCACGCCCGTGGCCGCGCTGGCGGCGCGCTGGCAGTTGTCGGCGATCTCGGCCGTCGCCGAACCCTGCTCCTCCACCGCGCTGGCGACCGCCGCCGTGATTTCCTTGATCGTGTCGATGGTGGCGGCGATGGCGCCGATCGAACTGACCGTCTCGGCCGTCGCGTTCTGGATCTCGGCGACCTTGGCGGCGATGTCCTCGGTGGCCTTGCCGGTCTGGGCGGCGAGGTTCTTCACCTCCGAGGCGACGATGGCGAAGCCGCGGCCGGCTTCGCCCGCGCGCGCCGCCTCGATGGTGGCATTGAGCGCCAGCAGGTTCGTCTGGTCGGCGATCGCCTTGATGAGGTTGATGACGTCGCCGATCCGGTCGGCGGCGCCGGCGAGGTTGCGGATCTGGCCTTCGGTGAGGCGGGCGTCGCCCACCGCCTTCTCGGCGCTGTCGGACGAGCGCACCACCTGCACGTTGATCTCGCGGACCTAGGCGGCGAGTTCCTCCGTGGAGGCCGCCACCGTCTGCACGTTCATCGAGGCCATCTCGGCGGCGCCTGCGACCTCGCCGGCCTGGCGCGTGGTCTCCTCGGCGGTGACGGCGAGGTTGCGCGCTGCATCCTCGACCCGGCCCGACGAGGCGGTGAAGGTGTCGGCGAGCCCGCTCATCCGGGCGACGAAGTCCTCGGCCACGGCATTGCGCCGGGCGAGGCGCTCGGCCTCGGCTTCCCGCGCCGCGTCCTGCGCCGCGCGGGCCTCTTCGGCTGCCGCCATGGTGTCGCGGAAGACCTCCATGGCGCCGGCCATGGCGCCGATCTCGTCGCGGCGCGCCCGCCCGGGAATCTCGGTATCGAGGGCGCCCTCCGACAGGCGCCGCATCGCCACCGTCATGCCGGCGATCGGGGTGGCGATCATGCGGGCGAGAAGGAAGGCGATGGCGAGCCCGGCCAGCGCCGACAGGGCGGCGGCGATCATCAGGATCGTCGACTGCGACTGTGCCATCTCCGCGGCGGCGGTCGTGTCGGCCGTCAGCTGGGCCGTCTGGCCGTCGATCAGGCCGCCCTTGCGCTCGCCGCCGGGGGTCAGCGGCCCCTGGAGGGCGGTCAGGATCTTCTCGCTGATGGGGGTGACGCGATTGGTGAGGTGGCTCATCGGCGCGTTCCAGGTCGGGCCGATGCGCTCGTTGATGACGAGGGTGGCGCCGCGCCGGATGGAAATGATGCCGACCCTGACGCGGTTCAGCACGCGCATCTGGTCGGGCGACATGCTGCCCGTCATGTCGGTGATGGCCTTGAGCCGCTCGTTGACCCTGTTCCAGGACTGTTCGAAATGTGCCTTTTCCTCGTCCTGGCCGCGGTGGACATAGCCGCGCAGGTCACGCACCGCCGACAGGATGCTCGACTGCAGGCCGACGGCCGAAGCGAGCAGCCGTTCATTGACCTGCGGGTTCTGGATCTCGCGGGTGACGAGTTCGGTGAGGGCCGTCTCCAGCGGCTGGAGCTGCGGTGTCACCATCTTCTCGTAGGTGGTCAGCGCCGGATACTGGGCCGGCGTGTTGATCAGGGCGAGGAGCGCCTTGTGCGCGTCCTCCAGTTCACCGAAGAGCGGCCGCACGGCCTTCCAGGACTCGCGCTGCGCGTCGGTCGGGAAGGACGACGCCAGTTCGTCCATCTTGTCGCGGCTCTCCTTCAGGCTGGCCCAGGCATAGTCCCAGCGCGACAGGATGACGTCGTCGGGGGAGATCATCTGGTCGCGCAGCGCGATGCCGGTCTGCGACAGTTCGTCCGCCATGCGCATGCCGAGGAGGGCCGTCGGCGAGCGGACGGTCGCCACCTGCTCGATGCTGCGCGAGATGATGCCCGCCTGCCAGACCGAGACGCCGGCGCTGGCGGTTGCGATGGCGATCAGCGCGGCGAAGCCCGCGATCAATTTTCCACGAAGATTGAGGGCGAGCATCATGCGATCCATGTTCCGGGCGTCGCAGGAAGGTGACGGCCGCGGCCTGAACAAGAGGTTAAGCGAGCGGTTGCGGAGACAATTTATTGCAACTTGACGTTAGGGCAGTCATCGTAAATTCACCCTCCGTACGCAGTTCTGCGGAGGCCTTCGGCGGGGCGATGCGCCGGTCGGGACCTCCGCGCGGCGTTTGGTGACTGGCATGTCGGCGGCGCGCCCGCTATGTGACGGGGGCTGAGCGGAGACGAGAAGCGATGATCCAGGGATTTGGGGTGAAGCCCCGTCACCGGACGGTCGGCGTGACCATCGGCGAGGGCGCCGCGGCGGTCACCGTGGGCGGCGGCGCGCCGATCGTCGTCCAGTCGATGACCAACACGGACACCGCCGACATCGACGGCACGGTGCGCCAGGTGGCGGCGCTCGCCCGCGCCGGCTCCGAGCTCGTCCGCATCACCGTCGACCGCGACGAGAGCGCCGCCGCCGTGCCCCACATCCGCGAGAAGCTCGCGCGCATGGGCGTTGCCGTGCCGCTGGTCGGTGACTTCCACTACATCGGCCACAAACTCCTCGCCGATCATCCGGCCTGCGCCGAGGCGCTCGACAAGTACCGCATCAACCCCGGCAATGTCGGCTTCAAGGACAAGAAGGACCGGCAGTTCGCCATGATCGTCGAGCAGGCGATCACCCACGGCAAGGCCGTGCGCATCGGCGCCAACTGGGGCTCGCTCGACCAGGAACTGCTCACCCACCTGATGGACGAGAACGCGAAGGCGCCTGAGCCGCTCGACGCCCGCGCCGTCATGCACGAGGCCATGGTGCAGTCCTGCGTCCTCTCGGCCGACCGGGCCGTCGAGATCGGCCTGCCGAAGGACCGGATCATCCTCTCCGCCAAGGTCTCGGCGGTGCAGGACCTCATCGCCGTCTATCGCATGCTCGCCGCCCGTTCCGACTATGCGCTGCATCTCGGCCTGACCGAGGCCGGCATGGGCTCCAAGGGCATCGTCGCCTCGGCTGCGGCCCTCGGCGTCGTCCTGCAGGAGGGCATCGGTGACACGATCCGCGTGTCGCTGACCCCCGAGCCGAACGGTGACCGCACCCTCGAGGTGAAGGTCGCGCAGGAAATCCTGCAGACCATGGGCATCCGCACCTTCGTCCCGCTGGTCGCGGCCTGCCCGGGCTGCGGCCGCACCACCTCGACGCTGTTCCAGGAACTCGCCCAGGACATCCAGGGCTTCATCCACGCCTCCATGCCGGAGTGGAAGACGCGCTATCCCGGCGTCGAGGCGCTGAACGTCGCGGTCATGGGCTGCATCGTCAACGGGCCGGGCGAGAGCAAGCATGCCGACATCGGCATTTCGCTTCCCGGAACCGGCGAGAATCCCGCCGCCCCGGTCTTCGTCGACGGCGAGAAGGTGGCGACCCTGCGCGGCCCCACGGTTGCCGCCGACTTCAAGGCGATGGTCATCGACTACATCGACAAGCGCTACGGCGTCGGCTCCCGACGGGCGGCGGAGTAGGGGCCATGCGGAGCTGCGTCGTCACGGGTGTGTCCTCGGGCATCGGAGAGGCCATCGCCGCTGATCTCGTGAAGCGCGGCTGGCGCGTCTTCGGCACGGTGCGCCGCATGGATGCCGAGCGGCTCGACAACGATCTCGGTCCCGCCTTCACGCCGCTCGTCTGCGACGTGACCGATGTCGACGGCCTGTCCCGGGCCGCGGCGCGGGTGGCGGAACTTCTCGACGGCAAGTCGCTGGACGGCCTCGTCTGCAATGCCGGCATCTCGCTGCCCGGGCCGCTGCTGCACCAGCCGCTCGATGAGCTGGACCGCCAGTGGAAGGTCAACGTGCTTGGCCAGATCGCGACGGTCCAGGCCTTCGGTCCGCTGCTCGGCGCCCAGGAGGGCTTCTCCGGTACGCCCGGCCGCATCGTCATGATGTCGTCGGTGTCGGGAAAGCTGTCCTGGCCCTTCGTCGGCGGCTATTCGGCCTCCAAGCATGCGCTGGAGGCGATGAGCCATTCGCTCCGCCGCGAGCTCATGCCCTTCGGTGTCGACGTGGTGATCGTCGGCCCGGGACCGATCGCCACCCCGATCTGGGAAAAGGCGGCCGGCGCTGTCGAGAAATCCCTCTATCAGGCGACCTTCTACGGTCCGCTGATCGACCGCTTCGAGCAGGAGGTGCCGGGGCGGGCGAAGCACGCCCTGCCGGCGAGCGCGGTGGCCGAGGTCGTCCACACGGCGCTGTCCACGCCGCAGCCGAAGGTGCGCTACACCATCACGCCGGCGCCCCTGATGAACTGGTTCCTGCCGCTCATCCTGCCGGCGCGCTGGCTCGACCGCATCGCCGCGAAGCGGCTCGGGTTGACGCGGAAGGTATAGGCGGCGCCCACGCCCGCGTTGCGCCGCCTGCCGGGATCAGCGGAACAGCAGCGACGACAGCTTGCGCCGGCCAGCGAGGGTCGCCTCGTCCATCGGCCCCCAGGCCTCGAAGAACTGCACCAGCTGCCTGCGGGCACCGTCCTCGTTCCAGGTGCGGTCGCGCTTGAAGATCTCCAGGAGGTGATCGGCCGCCTCGTCGCGCCGGCCCTTGGCGTTCAGCGCCACGGCGAGGTCGAAGCGCGCCTGGTGGTCGGCGGGGTTCTGCGCCAGCCGGTGCTCGAACTCGTGGATCGGGCCGAGGTCGGCAGCCTGCTCGGCGAGTTCCAGCGCGGCGCGGGCGGCGACGACGGACTTGTCGTTGGCCTTGTCGGCCGGCACCTGGCCGAGGATGGCCTTGGCCTGCTCGAGGTCACCGGTCTCCACGGCGCAGCGCGCAAGGCCGGCAAGGGCGTGCAGGTTCTCCGGCTCGGCCCCCAGCACCTGCGCATAGACCTGCGCCGCGCCGGCCGCGTCGCCCTCGACCAGCGCCGCATCGGCGGTCGCGAGAATCTCGGCGATGTCCGGGCTGACCTTGCCGCCCACCAGCTTGTCGATGAAGGCCTTCACCTGGCTCTCGGGCAGGGCGCCCATGAAGCCGTCGATGCCCTGGCCCTTGTCGAAGGCGATGACCGCCGGAATCGACTGGATGCCGAGCTGCCCCGCGATCTCCGGGTGCTTGTCGATATCCATCTTCACGAGCTTGACCTTGCCCTTGAAGGACTGGACGACCTTCTCCAGCACCGGGGTCAACTGCTTGCAGGGTCCGCACCAGGTCGCCCAGAAATCGACCAGCACCGGCTGCTTCTTCGATTCCTCCAGGACGTCCTTCACGAAGTCGCGCGTCGTGGTGTCCTTGATGAGGTCGCCTGCCGCCGCCGGCGCGGCCTGGACGGGCGCTGCGGCGGGCTGGGCCGGCATGCCGCCGAAGCTGCCACCATAGGAACCGCCAAAGGATCCGCCGAACTTCGCGCCACCGTTTCCGCTCATGAAACTCCCCCTCGCGCAATGGCGCCCGGCACCACCTGCGCACATGTGCATCAAGTCGACGCATAGATGGCGGCTCGGACTCAAAATGCAACGGCGAAATGGCCGCAGCAGGTCATCTCCACCCTTCGGCATCGGCCGGACGGCCGGTCACCTCTGCCTTGACTGTGGACCTGCCGCCTTTAGCGTTTTGCGCAATGGCAATGCGGACCGCTGCAGAACGGTCGGGAGGACAATGTGACCAGGAGCGGGCCCCTCGCCGGGCTGACCATCGTCGAATTCCAGGGGCTCGGCCCCGGACCCTTCTGCGCCATGATGCTGGCCGATCTCGGGGCCGACATCATCCGCATCGACCGGGCCGGCAAGGTGCCGTGGAATGCCGGCGATGCGCTTGGGCGCGGCCGCAAGTCCATCGCCGTCGATCTCAAGAACCCCGGTGCGGTGGATCTGGTCCTCAAGGTCCTCGAGAAGGCCGATGGACTCATCGAGGGCTTCCGCCCGGGAGTCATGGAGCGTCTCGGCCTGGGCCCCGATGTCTGCCTCAAGGCCAATCCGAAGCTGGTCTATGGCCGCATGACCGGCTGGGGACAGGACGGCCCCTATGGCCCGGCTCCCGGCCACGACGTCAACTATCTCGCGCTCTCCGGCATGCTCTGGCCGCTCGGGCCGGCGGACCGGCCGCCGGTGCCGCCGCTGAACCTTGCCGCCGACTTCGGCGGCGGCGGCATGATGC
>CAZEZD010000134.1:2252-7541 GCA_964516115.1 uncultured Hyphomicrobiales bacterium | reverse complement strand
ACGATCACGCGCCGATGGGAATCCCTCGCGAGTCAGCGGTCGCGCCCCTTGGTATTATTGCGCAGAATATTGAGCGCATTGCGGATTTGCTCAATAACTCTTTTGCAATCGAAGGTATGTTGCGCGGCGTCGGTATGCTTTGTCTTGCTGAGAGGCCTCTGAATCAGCCGATGTGGGCTCACTATGCCGAAGGTGGAAAAGGCGCTGTAGTCGGGATACGTACTTCATCGACGCGATTTTTTTAGGCCGCCGTCCACTCCAGTTCCCGGCGCGTCAATCTTGGGTCGGGTGCGTTATTCAGACGATATTGCCGAGTGTATTTTTGACGATGTTTATTCGGTTTTTCTGAATAAAAGTTTGGACTGGTCGTATGAGCGCGAGTGGAGAGGGATATATAAACTTGAAGAGACCAGCATCGTTGGCTCTGATCCGGCCGGTAGTGATATTCACGTAATTGAGTTTGATGTGTCCGATATAGCGGAAATCTATTTTGGTTATAATTTTGACATAGAGACTTCGATGGAGCGGCTGGTGCCATTGATCGCTGCGGGAGTTTCCGCTCGGACGTGTTACGTGAGCGGCTACTCTGTAGAGGGACTGGTGGCTGAGCATTGCGTGGAGGGTTGACCGATTTATGAACGATAACCTGGCCGGCCGCATCGACGGCGAGACCCATCTCCTCCCCGTCCGCGTCTATTACGAGGACACGGATTTTTCCGGCGTCGTCTACCACGCCAGCTATCTGCGCTTCATGGAGCGTGGCCGCACCGACTTCCTGCGCCTGCTTGGCGTCGCTCAAGGAGATTTGTTCGAGCAGACGAAGGAGGAAGCCGGCGCCGGCTTCTTCTTCGTGGTGCGGTCCATGGGCATCGAGTTTCTCCGCCCGGCTCGCATCGACGACGTGCTGACGGTGGAGACGCGGACAGAGGTGGTGAAGGGCGCGACGCTGAACCTCGTCCAGCGCGTGCTGCGCGGCGACGAGGTGCTGGTGGAGGCGAAGGTGCGCGTCGCCTTCCTCGCCGATGGCAAGCCGGTGCGCATTCCGGACGGTCTCAGGCGCGCGATGACGCCTCGGAGTTCCGGAGCCGCATGAGCGTTGGGGAATGCCCCACCCTTACCCTCCCCGCTGCGCGGAGGGGGTAAGGGTGGGGCCTTCCTGAGCTCCGGGCGCCGGGGCTCATCCTCCAGATCACATCCGCGGCAATCCACTTGTTCCGGGGATGGGACCGGGTTAGTGGCCCGTCTGCCGGCGTGGTCCGGTGCGGCAAGGCCATACCCGTCGGCAATCAGGCCTTGCCCCGATGCGCGAAGGTCTCCTTCATGCTGCAGTGCCGAAGATAACTGACCCTTAACCTTATCAATGGCTTGGTAGGTCACCACGCGGAAGCACCTTCCGCGCCACGGTCAAGACACATTCGGGGGCCATTTCGCCTCCTACAGGGACGATTAAGCGCCAATTGTCGTCATTTGGCGCCATCGACCCGGGTTCTCGACCAAGGCGGAAGCGTTCGCGCGACCTCGTAGCCGGATCAGTCGCGAAAAAGGATCTTTGCCATGACCCCCGCCGACGTCGCCCAGACCGCTGCGGCCGCCGCCTCCCATGACGTCTCCCTCTGGGGCCTGTTCTGGGCCGCCCACTGGGTGGTGAAGGCCGTGATGCTCGGCCTGGTCTCCGCCTCCATCTGGGTCTGGGCGATCATCGTCGAGAAGATCATCATGTACCGCCGGACCAAGACGCAGATGGACCGCTTCGAGCAGGTCTTCTGGTCCGGCCAGAGCCTCGAGGAGCTTTACCGCACGCTGGCCCAGCGGCCGACCACCGCGATGGCGGCGCTGTTCGTCGCCGCCATGCGCGAGTGGAAGCGCAGCCACGAGACGGCCTCGCGCTCCTTCGCCGGCCTGCAGCAGCGCCTCGACCGCGTCATGAACGTCACCATCCAGCGCGAGATCGAGCGTCTCGAGGCGCGCCTCATGGTGCTCGCCACGGTCGCCTCCGCCGGCCCGTTCATCGGCCTGTTCGGTACGGTCTGGGGCATCATGACCGCCTTCCAGGCCATCGCCGTGTCGAAGAACACTTCGCTCGCGGTCGTCGCGCCGGGCATCGCGGAGGCGCTGTTCGCCACCGCCATCGGCCTCGTCGCCGCCATTCCGGCGACCATCGCCTATAACAAGCTCGCCGGCGAGGTGAACAAGATCGCCAGCCGCCTCGAGGGTTTCGCCGACGAGTTCTCCGCCATCCTGTCGCGTCAGATCGACCAGCAGGGCGGCGGCAACTACGACCAGCGCGCCGCGTAAGGAGCAAGCCGAATGGGTGCCCAGCTCGCAGGCGGCGGAGGCGGACGCGGCGGCGGCCGCCGCAGGCGCCGTTCCCACGTCATGAACGAGATCAACATCACGCCCTTCGTGGACGTGATGCTCGTTCTCCTCATCATCTTCATGGTGGCCGCGCCGCTGATGACGGTCTCCGTGCCGATCGACCTGCCGCAGGCCTCGGCCCGCGCCATCCAGCAGGACAAGCCTCCGATCACCGTCTCGGTGCGGCAGAACGGCGAGATTTTCGTCGGCGAGGACAAGGTCGAATCGGCTGGTCTGGTCGAGCGCGTCCGCTCCTCCGCGCAGAACGGCACCGAGGACCGCATCTTCGTGCGTGGCGACGCCGCGGCGAACTACCAGGCGATCATGGACGTCCTGTCGCAGCTCAAGGGCGGCGGCTTCACCAAGGTGGCGCTGGTCGCCACCGAGCGCGCGTCGCGCTGAGGCAGGGCAGGGGTCACAGACGTTGGCGCTCCACCCTCAGAAGGTCGGATACGGGATCTCGGTCACGGGGCACGTGCTCCTCGTGGTCGCAGGCCTCGTCGGCTTCCTGACGTCGCCCTCCAGGGTCGACGAGGGAGAGAGCGTGCCCGTGGAAATCGTCTCGGACGAGCCGGCCCAGTCGACCCGCGGCGACCGGCGCGGCGAACAGACCCCGACGCCGCAGCGCGTCGTCGATCGCCAGGCGGCCGAGGAGCGCCAGACCCCCGATCCGGCGACCCTGCCGGTGGCGCGCGAGCGCGTCCAGAACACCGAAATCCCGCCGCCGCCGCCGCGCCCCCCGATGCCCGAGCCCAAGCCGGAGGAGGCGGCCGCCCCGCCGCCGCGTCCTGCCCAACTCGCCGCCGTCCAGCCCTCCATGCCGGTGCCGCCGCAGCCCGTGCCGCGGCCGACGCCGCCGGCCGCCGCTGCGCAGGAGCAGCAGGAGGATCCCGCCGCCCGCGAGGCCGAGATCCAGGCCCAGCAGAAGCGCGAGGAAGAGCTGCGCCGTCAGGAGCAGCAGCGCCAGGAACAGGCCCGCCGACAGCAGGAGCAGCGCGAGCGTGAACAGCGGGAAGCCCGCGAACGGCAGGAGCGCCTCCAGCGCGAGGCCCGCGAGAAGCAGGAACGCGAGCAGCGCGAACGGCAGGCCCGCGAGACGCGCGAACGCCAGCAGCGCGAAGCCCGCGAACGTGCGGAGCGGCAGCGCCAGGAGCAGGCCAACGCCCGCCGGTTCGATCCGAGTTCCATCGCGGCGCGGCTCAATACGACCAGCAGCCAGGAGAACGACCGCCGCCAGGCCTCCCGGACCGAGGCTACGGGAGCGACGGCTCCGGCTCGCACCGCTTCGCTCGGAACGGCGACGGGCGCGTCGTCGCGCATTACCGGCCGCGAGATCGACGCCATCCGCGCCTGGGCCGAACGGTGCTGGGAAATTCCGATTGCGGCGCGCGAGGGCAACAGCCCCGCTGTTCGCCTGCGCGTGTCGTTCAATCCCGACGGCACCGTGACCGCCCGCCCCGAGGTGCAGAACCCGCGGGGCGATTCCAGTTTCCAGGTTCTCGCCAATTCCGCCGTGCGCGCTGTCATGCGCTGCTCGGCCGAAGGCGGCGTGCGCCTGCCGCGCGAGCGCTACGAAACGTGGCGCGAAGTCGTCCTCAACTTCGATCCCAAGGAAATGATGCGCTGACGGACATGTTGCGCCGGGTTCTCGTCATGCTCTCGACGAACCGCCCTGCTAGCGCCATCTGAAGGCCTCAAGAGACCGGACCCATGACCCTTCTTGTGAACCGCCGCACCATCCTCTCCGCCGGCTCGGCCATCGCCGGGACGAGCCTGTTCTCGCCCTGGTCGCTGGCGCAGGGCGCGCCGCCGGTCATCGACATCCGCCGCGGCCAGGTCCAGCCCTTCCCCATCGTCGTGCCGAACCTCGGCGGCGAGGGCGACATGGGCCGCAACATCTCCGGCGTGATCGAGAACAACCTGCGCCGCTCCGGCTTCTTCCGCATCATCGAGAAGCAGGCCTACGGCAATGCGACGCTCGACCCCGACCAGCCGCCGAACTTCGCCCAGTTCCGCCAGCTTGGCGCCGCCGCCGTCGTCACCGGTCGCGCCGGCCGGGGGGCGGACGGCCGTTCGCGCGTCGAGTTCCGTCTGTGGGACGTCGCCCAGAGCGGCCAGCTCCACGGCCAGCAGTTCGCCACCCAGGAGGCCAACTGGCGGCGCATCGCTCATCTCGTCTCCGACCAGATCTTCGAGCGGGTGACGGGCGAGAAGGGCCATTTCGATACGCGCATCGTCTTCGTCGACGAGACCGGCCCGAAAGAGCGCCGGCAGAAGCGCCTCGCCATCATGGACCAGGACGGTGCCAATGTGCGCTACCTGACCCGCGGCGGCGACCTCGTGCTGACGCCGCGCTTCTCGCCGTCGAGCCAGGACATCACCTACATGGCCTATGCCGGTGGCGAGCCGCGGGTCTATCTCCTCAACATCGAGTCCGGCCAGCGCGAGCAGGTCGGCAACTTCCCCGGCATGACCTTCTCGCCGCGTTTCTCGCCAGACGGCCAGCGCATCGTCCTGTCGCTGCAGCAGGGCTCCGGCTCCTCGCTCTATTCGCTGGATCTGCGGTCGCGCGCCGCGGTGCGCCTGACCGATGGCGCCGCCATCGACACCTCGCCGTCCTATTCGCCGGACGGTAGCCAGATCGTCTTCGAGAGCGACCGCGGCGGCGGCCAGCAGCTCTACGTGATGAGCGCCGGCGGCGGCGGCGCCAACCGCATCTCCTTCGGCCAGGGCCGCTATTCGACGCCGGTCTGGTCGCCGCGCGGCGACTACATCGCCTTCACCCGCCAGGGCGGCGGACAGTTCGCCATCGGCGTCATCAAGCCGGACGGCTCGGGTGAACGCATCATCACCTCCGGCTATCACAATGAGGGCCCGACCTTCTCGCCCAACGGCCTGTTCGTCATGTTCTTCCGCGAGCAGGGCGCCGGTCCG
>CAZEZD010000134.1:0-2242 GCA_964516115.1 uncultured Hyphomicrobiales bacterium | reverse complement strand
CCCCGCCGCTCGCGCCTCGGGATCGCCCTCGACCGCGAGCAGGGCGCCGGCCCGAAGCTGTTCCAGGCCGATATCTTCGCCCGGGCCGAGAACGTCGTTCCGACGCCGAGCTTCGCCTCCGACCCGGCCTGGAGCCCGACGCTGCGCTGAGGCCAGGCCGTCGCCGCGCAAGGCGGCGCGCCGGCTTTCCGCGCCAATCCCTGAGCCCGACGATCCATGCCATCTGCGCAAACGAGGCATTCTTTGCCGATAACTGCATATGCAGGTATATGTCAGGGCATGAGCGATCGGTCTGACCCTGCAGCCGCCACGCTGCCCTGCATCTGCGGCCGCGTGCGGCGCGCCGCCCGGCGGGTGTCGCAGATCTATGACCGCCATCTCGAGCCCTTCGGCCTGACCATCACCCAGTTCGGGCTCCTGGCGCAGCTCGGGCGTGAGTCGGACCTGTCCATCGGCCAGTTCGCCGACCGGATGGTGATGGACCCGACGTCGCTGACGCGCGGGCTGAAGCCGCTCGAACGACGCGGACTCCTGCGCCTCGCCCCCGATCCGGACGACCGGCGGACGCGCCGCGTGTCGCTGACGCCCGAGGGTCTCGCCACTCTGAAGGCGGCCCGGCCCGGATGGGAGGCGGCGCAGGCGGAAGTCCAGCTCGCATTGGGACATGCCGAGAGCGCCGATCTCGTCACCCGTCTCGACCACACACTGATGCGGCTTCAGCCGCGATGACTGTCCTCATCCCCTGCAGCCCAGACCGGATCGCATGACCCCGAGCACCGCGCCCAGCGGCAATCCGATCCTGACCGCGCCGATCGTCGCGACGATCCTCCGGCTGTCGACCCCCAACATGATGGCGATGGTGGCGACAGCGGCCGTCGCCATTGCCGAGACCGCCTATGTCGGGCTTCTCGGCACGGCGGCGCTCGCCGGCATGGCGCTGGTCTTTCCCATGGTCATGCTGCAACAGATGATGTCGGCCGGCGCCATGGGCGGCGGGGTGTCCTCGGCTGTCAGCCGGGCGCTTGGGGCAGGGGATGTCGAGCGGGCGCGGTCGCTCGCCTACCACACGGTTCTTATCGGCCTTGCCGGCGGCATCGGCATGACCGTGCTCTTCCTGCTGGCGGGTCCCTCCATCTACCGTCTGCTCGGCGGACAGGGCGCGGCGCTCGGCCAGGCGCTGATCTACTCCAACGTCGTCTTCGCCGGGGCGCTGGCCATCTGGCTGTGCAACCTGCTCGCCTCCGTCGTGCGCGGCATGGGCAACATGGCCGTGCCGTCGTCGACGCTGCTCGCCGTGGCGGCCATCCAGATCGTGGTCGGGGGCGGGCTTGGGCTCGGGATAGGTCCATTGCCGCGCCTCGGCATGGTGGGCGTCGGCCTCGGGCAGGGGGTCGCCTACGGGATTGGGGCGCTGTGGCTGCTGCGCTTTCTGCGGTCAGGCAAGGGTCGCTTCGTCCTGCCCCTCTCCGGCTTTGCGCCGCGCTGGGACCATGCCGCCGACATCCTGAAGGTCGGCACGGTGGCGATGATGTCGTCGTTCCAGTCGGTGCTGACCGTCCTGATCCTCACGCGGCTGGTCGCCCGTTTCGGCGACGAGGCGCTGGCCGGCTACGGCATCGGCTCGCGGCTCGAATTTCTGCTGATCCCGGTGACCTTCGCCATCGGTGTTTCGCTCGTCCCTATGGTCGGCATGGCGATCGGCGCCGGCAATGCGCCGCGCGCGCGCCGCGCCGCCTGGACCGGCGGCCTCATGGCCTTCGCCGTCACCGGCTCCGTTGGCCTCGCCGGCTGGCTCATGCCGGAGGCCTGGGCACGGCTTTTCACGTCAGACCCGGCGGTGATCGAGTCCGCCCGCTCCTATCTTGTCTGGGCGGGACCGGCCTTCGGCTTCTATGGCCTCGGCCTCTGCCTCTATTTCGCGGCGCAAGGGGCCGGGCGGGTCTTCGGGCCGGTGCTGGCGGGAACGGCGCGGCTGGTGGTGATCGCGATCGGCGGCTGGTGGCTGGCGTCGACCGGGCAGCCGGCCTGGACCATGTTCGCGCTGGTGGGCTTCGCCATGGTCGTCTACGGACTCGCCTCGGTGGCGGCGATCCGGTTGACCCGATGGGGGCGCTGAAGCGCCACGCAGCACGGCGCTGTTGCAATTTGGGCACAGGTCGGAACCACCTGCCGCTGCAGGTGAGGCTCCTCGCCAGCGCCACCCGCTTGCCACAGTCTCGTCACGCTCCGCCGCGATGCGGGA
>CAZEZD010000133.1:0-7550 GCA_964516115.1 uncultured Hyphomicrobiales bacterium | reverse complement strand
TCGAAGCGCGAGCCGTCCTGCATCGCCTTGCGGATGCCGAGCGGGATGGAGACGACATAGGTCAGGAGCGTCAGCCAGAGACCGAGCGAGATCGACACGGGCAGCTTCTCGCCGATGAGCTGAAGCACCGAGACGTCACGGAAGTAGCTCTTGCCGAAATCGAAGCGGGCATAGTTCCAGATCATCAGCAGGAAACGCTCGTGCGCCGGCTTGTCGAAGCCGAACTGCTTCTCAAGCTGGGCGATGAACTGCGGGTCGAGGCCCTGCGCGCCGCGATAGGCGCTGTTGGCGGCCTCGGCCGCACTGGCCTGCGCCGCATCCGCCCCGCCGCCGGAGACCCGCTGCGTCGCCGAAACGTCATTGCCGGTGAGCTGCGCAATGACGCGCTCCACCGGTCCGCCGGGCGCGAACTGGATGACGAGGAAAGAGATCAGCATGATCCCGAGGATGGTCGGGATCATGAGCAGGATGCGCCGGATGATGTAGGTCAGCATGGCGGCAGGTTCGGTGCGTCGGAGTCCCGCGTCAATAGCGGGGCGTCGTCGCAGCGGCCCGGAGCGTTCAACTCACCGCCAGCGTGCCGATGGCCATGGTCACCGCCGCCTGTGTCGGGTCGATCACCGGAATGCCGAGGGCCTCCTCAAGCGGCTTCCGGTGCCGCGCCATGCCGGCGCAGCCCATGACGATGGCGCCGGCGCCGTCGAGGTCCTTGAGCTCGCGGCCGATGGTGATCATGCGGGCGAGCGTCCCGTCGCCCGACGCGGTTTCAGCGACCGACATCTCCAGCGCCCGCTCGCCGGCGAGCCGCTCCATCAGCCCCATCTGGCGGAGATAGCGGATGTGGCGCGGGATGGAGCGCGACTTGATGGCGATGACACCGAAGCGGTCGGCGCGGGCGAGCGCCGTCAGCACGCCGGACTCGGCGATGCCGAACACCGGCCGGTTCGTGCCCTCGCGGGCGACGTAGAGGCCGGGGTCCGAATAGCAGGCGATGATGAAGGCGTCGGCATCGTTCGTCGCCTCGACCTTGCGGCGAAGCGGCAGGGTGACGCTTTCGACATGCTCCTGCGTCTCGATGCCGAAGGGCCCCTCGGAAAGCGTCTCGCAGACGATCTCAGGGCCGTCGGCAAAGCTCAGCGGCTTCACCGCCTGGCGCAGGCCTTCGGTCACCGCTTCATTGGAATTGGGGTTGATGACGAGGATACGGGGTCTGCGTGACATGAGGTTCCGCTTCGGCTCGGGGTCGGTCTATTGTCGGGCCGGAATTCCTCCCCGTCCAGCCGGAGCGCCACATGCCTGCCACCCCCTTCGACGTCGTGATCCGCGGTGGAACCGTGGGGTCGGCGAGCGGCAGCTTTGCCGCGGATGTCGGCATCAGGGACGGAAAGGTCGCGGCCCTCGGCATCGGCCTCGGAACTGGTGCCCGCGAGATCGACGCGACGGGCAAGCTGGTCCTGCCCGGCGGCATCGACAGCCACACCCACATCGAGCAGGTCTCGGCGGGCGGGCTGCTCAATGCCGACACCTTCGAAAGCGCCACGACCTCGGCGGCTTTCGGCGGCAATACAACGGTCATCTCCTTCGCCGCGCAGCACCGCGGCAAGGACCTGCGCAAGGTTGTCGACGACTATTCGGTCCTGGCGGCGCGCGGCTCGCTGATCGACTACGCCTTCCACCTCATCGTCGCCAATCCGGACGAGAAGACCATAGCCAAGGACCTTCCCGAGCTCATCGGCGAGGGCCACGCCTCCGTGAAGATCTTCATGACCTACGACCTCATCAAGGTCGACGACGAACCCCTGCTCGACGTGCTGCTGACCGCCCGCGAGAACGGCGCGCTCGTCTGCGTCCATGCCGAGAACCACGGCATGATCTCCTGGATGGGCAAGCGTCTGGTAAAGAAGGGCTATGTCGCGCCGAAATACCACGCCATCAGCCATCCGCGCGGCTCGGAGGCCGAGGCCTTCACCCGCCTGATCGCGCTCTCCGCGCTGATCGACCAGCCGATCATGATCTTCCACGTCTCGACGGCGGAAGGGGCGCGGGTCATTCGCGACGCCCGGGCGCAGGGGCTCAAGGTCTTCGCCGAGACCTGCCCGCAATACCTGTTCATGACGAAGCAGGACCTCGACAAGCCCGGCATGGAGGGCGCGAAATGGATGTGCTCGCCGCCGCCCCGCGAGACCGAGGACCAGGACGCCCTGTGGCGGGCGTTGGCGCTCGGCGACCTGCAGACGGTGACCTCGGACCACGCCCCCTACCGCTTCGACGAGACGGGCAAGCTCGCGGCCGGCCCCGACGCCAGTTTCAAGGCCATCGCCAACGGCCTGCCGGGCCTCGAGGTGCGCCTGCCGCTCATGTTCGACGCCATGGTCTCACAAGGGCGCCCGGAGTTTTCCGGCCGCGGCCTCGAGGCCTTCGTCAGCCTGACCGCGACACAGCCGGCCTCCATCTACAACCTGCCGGGCAAGGGGCAGATCGCGCCCGGCTTCGACGCCGATATCGCCATCTGGGACCCGCAGAAGACCGTTACGATCACGGACGCGCTGATGCATGACCTCACCGGCTACACGCCCTTCGCCGGCCGCACCGTGAAGGGCTGGCCGGAGACGGTGATGGTGCGCGGCGAGGAAGTGGTGGCTGGCGGGGCGCTCGCCGGCAAGCCGGGCGCGGGGCGCTGGCTGAAGCGCACGGGAGGCTGGGCGGCCGAGCCGACCGGCAGGCTGACCGCCGACATGGACCCGGCGCGGAATTTCGGCGCGAAGGTGCTCTAGCGGCATCGGGACGCCCTTCACGAAGGGTTGAGGACACCCCGCCCGCGGACTTGCCGCGCCATCGCCGCACCGCCACATTGCGACCATGACCCAGAGCACCGACAACCCCTTCTTCCGCCCCTGGACCACGCCGTTCGGGATCGCCCCTTTCACCGAGATCACGATCGACGACTATCGGCCTGCCTTCGAGCGGGCGCTGGCGGAGCACCGCGCCGAGGTCGAGGCCATCGCCACCAATCCGGATGCGCCCACCTTCGCCAACACGATCGACGCGCTGGAAACCGGCGGCCACGCCCTCGACCGACTCTGCGGTGTGTTCTTCAATCTCGCCGGCTCGGATGCGACGGAGGCGATCCAGGCGATCCAGCGCGACATGGCGCCGGTCCTGACGCAGCATTCCAACGCCATCACGCTGGATGCCCGGCTCTTCGCCCGCATCCGCGCGCTCCACGAGCGGCGCGACCATCTTCATCTGACCACCGAGCAGATGCGGGTGCTGGAGAAGACCTACAAGAATTTCGTCCGCGGCGGCGCCGCTCTCGACGAGGCCGGCAAGGAGCGGATGCGGGCGGTGACGGAGCGTCTCGCCACGCTCGGCACGGCCTTCGGCCAGAACGTCCTGAAGGACGAATCCACCTGGACGATGGATCTGTCCGAGGCCGACGTCGCCGGCCTGCCGGACTTCCTCAAATCGTCGCTCGCCCAGACCGCGAAGGATCGCGGCCGCGAGGGCTATGTCATGACCCTCGGCCGGTCCATGGTCGAACCCTTCCTGACGCTGTCGCCGCGGCGCGACCTGCGCGAGACGATCTTCAGGGCCTGGGTGAAGCGCGGCGAAATGGGCGGGGCGACCGACAACACCGCCATCGTCGCCGAGACCGTGAAACTGCGGATCGAGCGGGCGAAGCTGCTCGGCTATCCGACCTTCGCCGCCTTCAAGCTCGACGAGACCATGGCGAAGACACCGGAAGCGGTGCGCGCCCTGCTGGAGCGTGTCTGGAGCCGCGCCGTGGTGCGGGCCGGCGAGGAGCGCGAGGACCTCGCGGCCATCGCCCGCGAAGACGGCATGAACGAAGCCATCCAGCCCTGGGACTGGCGCTACTACGCCGAGAAGGTGCGCCAGCGCCGCTATGCCATCGACGAGGCCGCGCTGAAGCCCTACTTCCAGCTCGACCGCATCATCGAGGCCGCCTTCGACGTGGCGACGAAGCTCTTCGGCGTCACCTTCCGCCGCCGCGACGATGTCCCCGTCTATCACCCTGATGTGCGCGCCTATGAGGTGCTGCGCGACGGCGAGCATGTCGGCCTGTTCCTCGGCGACTATTTCGCCCGCTCCACCAAGCGCTCGGGCGCCTGGATGAGCGCCTTCCGCAGCCAGGAGAACCTGTCGGGACCGGTGCGGCCGATCATCGTCAACGTGATGAATTTCGCCAAGCCTCCCGAGGGCAAGCCGGCGCTGCTCTCCTTCGACGATGCGCGCACGCTGTTCCACGAATTCGGCCACGGCCTGCACGGCCTCCTGTCCGACGTCACCTATCCGCTGCTCTCTGGCACGTCGGTGGCGCGCGACTTCGTCGAATTCCCCTCCCAGATCTACGAGCACTGGCTGGAGCGCCCCGAAGTCCTGTCGAAATTCGCCATCCACGCCGAGACCGGCGAGGCCATGCCGAAGGCGCTGATCGACAAGCTCATCGCCGCGCGGACCTTCAACCAGGGCTTCGCCACGGTCGAATACGTCTCCTCGGCGCTGGTCGACCTCGCCTTCCACTCCCTTGACGCGGCCGACGGCATCGATCCCGTCGCCTTCGAGACCGGGGAGTTGAAGCGCATCGGCATGCCGGAGAGCCTCGTCATGCGCCACCGCACGCCGCACTTCGCCCATGTCTTCTCGGGCGACGGCTACTCGGCGGGCTACTACAGCTATATGTGGTCGGAGGTGCTCGACGCCGACGGCTTCTCGGCTTTCGAGGAAACCGGCGATCCCTTCGACCCGAAGCTCGCCGAACGGCTCGGTCGCTATATCTATGCGGCCGGCAACAGCCGCGATCCGATGGAGGCCTATGTCGCCTTCCGCGGGCGCGAGCCCGACCCGCAGGCGCTGCTGGTCAAGCGGGGCCTTGCGACGGCGGCCTGACGCAGGGGTCCTGTCCTACTGGCGCATTTCCACGGCGCCGCCGAGCGGGGCGTTCCAGCCGGCGGCGGTCTGGCGGATCCAAGCGACATAGTCGCGCACCGGCACGTAGATCGGCGTCGAGGTGCATTCGCGCCCGGGATCCGTGGTGCCACCCTTCAGGATGCCGACCACGGTGAAGGTGCGGCCGGTCCGCCGATATACCGGTCCGCCCGAATCGCCGACGCACATGCCCGGCCGCTGCTGGCTCTCGTCGCCGGCAAGGCCGGCAAAACCCCGCCCGACGACGCTCGGCTGCGCCGTGCGCATCAGCGCCTCGCGCAGCACGCCGTCGCGGGAGCGCGAGCGTTCCGTCGAGCCGAAGCCGGCGATGATCAGTTCCTCGCCGGTCGGCGCGCCGCCGAACCAGGACACCCCCCAGCCGCCTGCAGGAAGGCTCGCAGAGCCTGTATCGGCGCCGAAGGGCCGCGCCACCTGAATGAGGCCGACATCGTCGGAGGCAAAGCCGTGGGCCGGATCGAAGCCGGGATGGGCCGCCGTGCGGGCGACGCCGACGGCATGGCGGCGGAAGCCGCGGTCGAGATAGCGCACGCGATAGCGTCCGCGCGCGGAGACGCAGTGGCCGGCGGTGAGTACGAGGTCAGGGCCGACGATGGCGCCGGTGCAGATGCCCTCGGGGGTTTCGATCAGCACGGTGGAGCGCCGGGTGCCGTTGGGATCGCGCGCCGGCTCACCGCGCATGACGGCGAGGGCCTCTCCGGCCGACGCCAGCACCGCCGCCACCGCCAGTCCACACAGGGCCTGCCGCATCAATCCGCGCCGCACCATGCATCACCTCTCGCACCACGCATTCGACGCCCCCGAAGGCCTGTGGCGACTAACAGAGACCCGTGCCGCAGACCTGTCAATCGCATCCGACCCCGCCCGCAACGCCTGCGCCGGGAGCGATGCGCCGCCGCCACGGCATCGTTCCCCCGACTTTCGGCGCGATATTCCGGTGCGGCCTTGTCTTGTCCGCCGCAAGGCGCGACAATTCGCCGGATCGGCACGCAAGAATGCCGCACGAGGGGAAACAAGAAGGAAGCGGCGTGGACAGCGCATCGGCCACCTATCGCATCGTCATCGCTGACGACCATCCGCTGTTTCGCGGGGCCTTGCGCGAGGCCATCGTCGGCCTGCCGTGCCATCTGTCCATCGCCGAGGCGGGGTCCTTCGCCGAGATGTCGGAGATCGTCGGCGCCGAGGGCGATGTCGACCTCGTGCTGCTCGACCTCGCCATGCCTGGCGTGAAGGGCTTTTCAGGCCTCATGTATCTTCGCGCCCAGCACCCCGGTGTACCCGTGGTGATCGTCTCGGCCACCGAGGACCCGGACGTCATCCGGCGCTGCTTCGAGTTCGGCGCCTCCGGCTTCATCCGCAAGACGCTCGGCACCGAGGAGATGCGGCAGGCGGTGCAGATGGTCCTCGACGGCGGCAGCTACGTGCCGCCCGACGTCGACCTGTCGAAGAGCCAGGATTCGGAGAGCGCCAAGCTCGCGGCGAGGCTCGCCAGCCTGACGCCACAGCAGGTGCGCGTGCTGATGATGCTGTCGGAGGGGCTGCTCAACAAGCAGATCGCCTACGAGCTCACCGTGTCCGAGGCGACGGTGAAGGCGCATGTCTCCGCCATCCTCACCAAGCTCGGCGTCGACAGCCGCACCCAGGCGGTGATCGCCGCCTCGAAGATCGCCGCGGAAGGCTGGCCGGGGCAGGCGCTCAACGGGTAGGGGCGGGCGCGAGCGCACCTCGTCGTCAGTGCCTCAGGAAATTATGCCAAATCGGCTCCGGGACGCAATGTAGGAACCGACTCCATCAAGACCTGGAAATAGGTTTCGCCGATCAACTCCGATTCTATTCAACTCATGGTGAAGCAACATTTTAACTCTTTGTGATATAATTATCTTGCAAAAGCCTCTAGTCAGCCCCTCTTCTGTTGTTATCAAATTTCCCATATCTGCTCGAAGATCTAAAGGAACGAAATATTTATTTTCGTCTCCATAAGGATGATGTGTAAATATTGACTTCTGTGCGGGTATCCGACGATCAAATGCGGGTGGATGCAAAGATATGACCTTATGTGGTCCCAGCGACCTGACATCCTCAGGGCGGTATTGGGCGTCAGGTAGTATCATAAAAACAGCAGCGTCGGTCTCTTCATCTGGGTTGTCGACGGCGAAATAGAGGGCGACGAGAGGATCTCTGGTCCAGTCTAATAGCCGAGTGGGAACGCCGAAATGTTGTGCGAGAATTCTGTCATTTGAGAAACTGCGTCCAATATTGGGAATATATGAAAAACCTTCCTCGAAAAATCGATTTATAAACGAATTTTCTGCATATTCATACTCTTCCTTTTTTGTATTAGAGCTAATTCCCGTATCTTTTATTCTGTATAGCGACGGAATCAAATTCCATTCTGCGTTAGATTGTCCGCGAAAAATGTTGCGGTACTTACCGGGCTCGCTTTCGATAAGGCTGAAAAACTCAGCGAGCGATGGGCGCTCTAGGTTTAAAGTTCGCATCTTGCTGGCATCGCTAAACGTGAGGCCTCACAGTTCCCGCGCCTGGAAGGTGTTGCAGCTCGACACCTGGCCGCTCCTGAGGCCCGT
>CAZEZD010000132.1:0-7603 GCA_964516115.1 uncultured Hyphomicrobiales bacterium | reverse complement strand
TCTGTCTGTCCGGTCGCGCCAAGGCGCCCTCCTCCAGCGCGCCGCGGGCCCGCAAGGCCCCGCGCTCGGCGCCCTCCGCGCCGCCGCGCCCCTCCATGCCGGCCTCGCGCTCGAACCTCGCCTTCAAGCCGCGCCCGGCGCCGGACCTGATGCCCGCAGTCGACGTCGCGCCGCTCCCGGATATCGACAACGTCGTGCCCATGGGCGAGCGCTGCACCATCATGGAGCTGAAGGAATATTCCTGCCGCTGGCCGATCGGCGAGCCGGGCAAGGACGACTTCCGCTATTGCGGCGCCCGTTCCGGCTCCGGCATCCCCTACTGCGCCTATCACGCCCGCATCGCCTACCAGCCGGTGGCCGACCGCCGGCGCGACCGCAAGGCGTCCGGCGGACGCTGAGCCGACGAATTCAGGGCGGCGGGCCCCAACAAACCAAGAAAAGCGATGAAACCCAACGACCCTCTCCCGCAAGGGAGGGGTTTTTCTTGGGCTACCCCGAGGGGTCAGAACGGCATCATGCGCTCGACGACGAGATAGCCGGTCAGAAGCCCCGCGCCGAACAGGACGACCACGACTGCCGCCGCAACCTCCAGCGCACTCATGGCGAGCGTCATGGCTCCCGGCCGCGCCGCCGCCAGCCGCACCGCCAGCTCCTTCGCGCCCGATGCGACCGCGGCGATCAGCGCCACCGTGATCGCCGTGCCTAGCGCCATGGCGAAGGTGGCGATGACCCCCGCCTGGACGATGCCCTGCGACATGGCGAAGACCAGCACCAGCACCGCCCCCGTGCAGGGGCGCAGGCCGACGCTGAGGATGATGGCGAGCGCCTCGCGCCAGGAATGGATCCGCGCCACCTGCTCGGCGCCGGGCAGGTGGACGCAGCTGTCGTCGCAGCCGAGCCCGGCGACCGGCCGGGCGCTCCGCCACGCCGAAAGGCGGGCGATGAAGGCGCTGCCCTTCTGCCAGACCAGCCTCAGGCCGATGGCGATGATGAGGCCGTAGGCGGCAAGCTCGATCCAGTTGACCACCTGGCTCATCGTCCGGGCCGTGACGCCGAGGACGGCAGCGAGGAAGCCGACCAGCGCGATGGCGGTCAGCGCCTGCACCAGCGACGACAGGGCCGCCAGCGTCACGCCGCGCCGCACGGTCTCGCCGGTAGCCACGATGTAGGAGGAGATCACCGCCTTGCCGTGGCCGGGCCCGGCGGCATGGAAGACGCCATACAGGAACGACAGGCCGACGAGCGTTGAGAAAGCCCCGGCATGGCCGGCGCGGATGCCGCGCACTGCCGCCGACAGCTGCCGGTAGAACACGGCCTGCTGCTCGATGATCCACCCGAAGAGACCAGTGGCCGGCGGAGTCCTGGCGCCGCCAAAGGCCGAGGGCGGCGCCTGGGCGAGGGACGGGTCGGCAAGGAGGGCGCAGGCGGCCACCGCCGCGACGGCGACAACAGCCGCAATCCGCCGCGTTGGCCTCACGGGCAGGTCACCGTGAAGCGTCCGGCGAACTGCTGGCCGAAATTGGCATTGGCGCCGAGCGCCTGGAAGAAGCTCTCCGACAGAGAACCGACCGGGGCGTTGCTTCCTTTCGGCGCCGTGTAGTCGAGCTTGCAGCCGGAAGGCGCTCCGACGAGCCGCATCGGTTCGCCGTCAGCAGGAGTGAAGGCGACGAAATAGTCGGGATCATAGACTTCGAGCGTCAAAGGCTTGCCCGCCGCCTGGAACGGCGTCGCCAGCGGCACCGTGAAGTGAAGCCTCAGCTTGCCGCCGACAACCTCGGACCAGGCATCGCGCACCTGGCCGAAGGAGACGTAGCGCCGCTCGTGGCGCATCACCGTGAAGAACTTCTGCTGCCCGAGATGCTCGACATTGACCTTGGTCAGTTCCGCCAGTTCCTCCCGGCTGAGCTGGCCGTCGCCGTTCTTGTCGAGCCCCTGGGTGGCGAAGCTCGAATACATCTCGTCAAAGGTCCACACATGGACGAAGCCGGACACCTGTCCCGCCGCATCGTGGATGAGCTGCGTCTCGGTCTCGACCTGGACATGGGGATGCGCCTGCGCGGCGCGCGGCGCGAAACCCGCGAGGGCAATGAGGCAGACGGCGAGAATGCGGAGCGGCGTCACGGCGAACCCTGATGATCGTCGCGGCAGTCATTGGGCGGCGATCACGGCCAAGATATGGCCGCCGGCAGGGTTAACGAAAGGTGCACGGCGTCGCGGGGAGAAGACCCTTGCGCCGCGGCATCTTGCCTCCCGCCCCGCCGGATGAAATGGTCCCGCTTCCCCCGCCGGACATCGCCTCGAGGACACCATGCTCGCCAACCTGACCATCGACAGCCGCCGGCTCTGGGACATGCTGATGGAGACGGCCCAGATTGGCGGCACGCCCAAGGGCGGCATCCGCCGCCTGACCCTGTCGGACGAGGACCGGCGCGTGCGCGACTGGTTCCGACGCGAGTGCGAGGCGCTTGGCTGCGCGGTGCACGTCGACACGGCCGGCAACATGATCGCGGTTCGCCCCGGCAAGGACAATGCACGCAAGCCGATCGCCATGGGCAGCCATCTCGACACCCAGCCGACGGGTGGCAAGTTCGACGGCGTGCTCGGCGTTCTCGGCGGCCTGGAGGTGCTCAAGACCCTCCATCAGGCCGGTTACGAGACCAACGCCCCCATCGCCCTCGTCAACTGGACCAACGAGGAGGGAGCACGCTTCTCGCCCTCCATGGTGGGCTCCGCCGTCTATGCCGGCGCCTATACCCAGGACCAGATGGACGCGGTCACCGACAAGGACGGCGTCACCCAGGGCGAGGCGCTGGAGGCCATTGGCTACCGCGGGACCGAGAAGGCCGGTCACATCCCCTTCCAGGCCTATTTCGAGATCCATATCGAGCAGGGTCCCATCCTCGACGAGGAGGGTCTGTCGGTGGGCATCGTCACCGGCATTCAGGCGATCAAGTGGTTCAACTGCACCATCACCGGCCGCGAGAGCCACGCTGGCACGACGCCGATGGCCTATCGCCGCGACTCGCTTGCCGCCTTCGCAGAGGCCGCCACCGAAATCCGACAGATCGCCATCGACAATGGCGGTCTCGCCACGATCGGCATCGTCTCGGCCTTTCCCGGCTCGCCCAACATCATTCCCGGCGAGATGCGCTTCACCCTCGACATGCGTCATCATTCGGACGACGTGCTGAGCACCATGGTCACGAATGCGAAGATCGCCATCGCCAAGGCGGCGACCCGGCATGATGCGGCCTACGAGGTCAGCCCGCTGCAGGACTCGCCCGCCCAGCCCTTCGACGCCACCTGCGTGGCCATGGTGCGCCAGGCGACCGAGAAGCTCGGCCTGCCCGCCCGCGAGATCACCTCGGGAGCCGGTCACGACGCCATGTACACGGCGCGGGTCTGCCCGAGTTCGATGATCTTCGTGCGCTGTGCCGAAGGCCTCAGCCACAACGAGGCGGAAAGCGCGACCCAGGAGGATTGCGGCCTCGGCGCGCAGGTGCTGCTCGAGGCCGTCCTGGCCTACGACGCGCGAGCATGACCAGGCCCGCGCTTTTCATCGCGGACCACGGCTGCTAGACCGCCCGCATCGAGCGGCGGAGAGCTGAACCCATGTCGGACATGCGCGTCGTCATCGCCGGTGCCGCCGGCCATATGGGCCGGGTGCTGGTGCGTCTCGTCCAGGAGGCGCCGGGATTGAAGCTCACCGGCGCGATCGAGCCCGCCGGTCATGTCGCGCTCGGCGAGGATGCCGGGCTTCTCGCCGGCGCCGGACGCGCGCTGGTCCAGGTCACCTCCGACATGGACGCCGCCCTTGCCCAGTCCGATGCGGTCATCGATTTCACCATCCCGCGCGTGTCGGTGGAGATCGCGGGCCTCGCCGCGAAGCATCGCAAGGTGCACATCTGCGGCACCACCGGTTGCAGCGACGCCGAGAACGATGCCATCGCCTCGTCGGCGCGCATCGCCACCATCGTCAAGTCGGGCAATTTCTCGCTCGGCGTGAACCTCCTCGCCGCCCTGGTGAAGCGCGCTGCCGAGGCGCTCGACGATGACTTCGACATCGAGGTCGTCGAGATGCATCACAACCGCAAGATCGACGCGCCCTCCGGCACGGCGCTGATGTTCGGCGAGGCCGCAGCCAAGGGGCGGAAGATTTCCCTGGCTGACCACTCCGATCGCGGCCGCGACGGCCAGACCGGCGCCCGCAGGCGCGGCGACATCGGCTTTGCGGCGGTGCGCGGCGGCACCGTCATCGGCGAGCACTCGGTGATCTTCGCTGGACCGACCGAGCGCGTGGTGATGACCCACATCGCCGAAGACCGCGCCCTCTTCGCCCGTGGTGCGCTGAAGGCGGCGCTCTGGGCCCGGGGCAAGCCGGCCGGGCTCTATTCCATGGCCGATGTTCTCGGCTTCTGATCTCTCAAGGACCTGACCCATGACCGAACGGCTTCTCGTGCTCACCCGCCATGGCGAGAGCGAGTGGAACCTGAAGAACCTCTTCACCGGCTGGAAGGACCCCGGCCTGACGCCCAAGGGCATCGAGGAGGCGAAGACGGCCGGCCGCGGCCTGAAGGCGCTGGGGCTTTCCTTCGACGTCGCCTACACCTCGGCGCTGACCCGCGCCCAGAACACGCTGACGCTGATCCTTGACGAAATTGGCCAGCCCGACCTGCCGACAATCAGGGACTGGCGGCTGAACGAGCGCGACTATGGCGATCTCTCCGGCCTCAACAAGGCCGAGACGGCGGCGAAATACGGCGACGAGCAGGTCCACATCTGGCGCCGCTCCTATGACGTGCCGCCGCCCGGCGGCGAGAGCCTGAAGGACACGGTCGCCCGCGTCCTGCCCTACTATGTCGCGGAGATCCTGCCCCGCGTGATGCGCGGCGAGCGCGTCCTCGTCGCCGCCCACGGCAATTCGCTGAGGGCACTCGCCATGGTGCTGGACCGCCTCGACGAGAAGACCATCCCGACGCTGGAACTGAAGACCGGCGTGCCGCTGATCTACCGCCTGAACGCCGACACGACGGTGGCGAGCAAGCAGGTGCTGGAGGGCTAGGACGCCTTGCGTCCCGCCGGTGGCGCGGTCATGCGCGCATCGGCCGACGCGACCTGCGCCCGCCCGGTCGTGATCGCCATGGAGGCGGAGTCGTAGAAGCACTTGATGCTGCGAATCAGACCGCCGCGAAACCGGATCAGGTCGCAGCGCTCGCTGTCGATGACCCGCCCGTTCGGCCGGAACAGCAGCGAGGAGTGCCAGTGCACGAAGGCGTTCTCATCCTTGACAACGATGTTCTCGACGAGGAACTCGCGGACCTCGAACATCTGGTGGAAATGCTCGAGAACTTCCGTCAGCCCGACGATGCCGACCCGCAGGCCCGAATGCGGATTGAGGACCGGATTGCCGACGAGCGTGAACTCGCAGTCCTCGCAGAACAGTGAGGAGAGCGCGACCACGTCGCCACGTCCCCAGGCGGCGTAGGCAACCTTGAGCTTCTGCTCCAGCCCGATCTCGTCGGTGACGAGGTGCAATGCCATGCGGCACGGTTCCCGTGTGAGCAACAATGACAAACAAGTATGGGGCACCGGCGACACAAATCAATCGCTTGGCGAATGCGCTCCATAGCCCACCCCGGCTGATTCCATCACGCAACTTTCGTTGGATGAGGCAGGCGGGCTGCCCTTGCCGCACGCCTGCCGGACCTGTCGCGGGCAAGGCTTGCGGTCTCCCCGTCCTCTGCCCTAGGCTCTCCGTAAATCGATTAAAAAGACCGCCCCGGGAGGATCGCCATGCCGTCGCGCGCCGTGCGCAACGTTCCGAAATCCGTCATTCGCGACAAGGCGAAACTCATCCGCCGCCAGACGGTGAGGCTCACCGACATCTGCGGCTCCGGCCACTACGGCTCGTCCTTCTCCATGGCCGAGATCGTGGCGCTGCTTTACTATCAGCTTCTCCACGTGAGGCCGGACGAACCGCGCTGGGGCGACCGCGACCGCTTCACCATGGGCAAGGGCCACGCCGCCATCGGCCTCTTCCCGGTGCTCGCCGACCTCGGTTTCTTTCCCGGCGACTGGCTCGACACCTACAGCCGCATGGGCTCCTTCCTCGGCGACCACCCCGAGATGAAGAAGGTGCCGGGCATCGACTTCTCCTCCGGCTCCATCGGCCACAACCTTTCCGTCTCGGTCGGCATGGCGCTCGGAGCGCGGCTGAAGAATTCGCCCGCCCGCGCCGTCTGCCTGATGGGCGACGGCGAGATGAACGAGGGCCAGATCTGGGAGGCGGCGCAGGCCGGCGCCCACTACGGGCTCGACAATCTCATCGGCATCGTCGACATCAACGGCGCCGGCTCCGACGGCGATCCGCAGCAGACGCTGCGCTCCGAGCCGCTGAAGGAGAAGTGGGAGGCCTTCGGCTGGAACACCTTCGTGCTCAAGGACGGCCACGACATCGACTTGACCTTCGACGCGCTGAACCGGGCGCTGAATGCTCCAGACGGCCGCCCGGCTTGCGTGCTCGCCTACACGGTCGCCGGCAAGGGCGTCTCGTTCATGGAAGGCACCTGGCAATGGCACCTCGGATTCCTCGGGCCGAAGGACATCGAGCGCGCCTATGTCGAGATCGATGCCGGCGAGATCGGGTGAGGAGCACGTCATGAGCCAGAGCGAGAAGTACCGCGCCAACCCGCCCGCACCCGGCATGGCCTACATGTCCGCGGAATTTAAGAAGACCATCGACCTCGCGGAATCGACCGTCACCGACGATTTCGACGAGCGCTCCTGGGACATGGTTGTCTCCCTCGGGCTGTCACGCCAGCTGACGACGGGAAGGACCCTGATCGAACTCGCCGAGGCCGGCCATGATGACATCGTCGTCTGCACCGCCGATCTCGGCCGCCCGACCCAGGTCATCGGCTTCGGCCAGAAATATCCCGACCGCTACTTCAACTTCGGCATCGCCGAGCGGAACATGATCGGCGCCGCAGCCGGCCTCGCCACGATGGGGCTCACCCCGGTTATCTCGAATTACTCGTTTTTTCTCGCCCTCATGGGCGTCGAGAACATCCGCAACGACATCTGCTACACCAACCTGCCGGTGAAGATGGTCGGCACCCATTCCGGCATCGCCATGGGCTTCTATGGCACCTCGCACCATTGCTGCGAGGACATCGGGGCGCTCCGGGCCATCCCGAACCTCACCCTGATGGCGCCCTGTGACGGAAACGCGCTGTCGTCGGCGCTGCGCACCAACATCAGGCACCCAGCGCCGATCTATTTCCGTGCCGGACGCGGCCGCGAGGCGGTGGTCTATGACAAGGAGTTCGACTTCCGTATCGGCGGCTCCAACACGCTGCGCGAGGGCCGCCACGCCACCGTCCTCGCTATCGGCAACCTGGTGAAGGCCGGCCTCGACGCCCACGACATCCTGAGAAAGGAAGGCATCGAGATCACCGTCGTCGACATGTACTCGATCCGGCCGCTCGACCTTGAGGCCGTGCGCGATGCCGCCAGGCGCGGCCCCATCGTCTCGGCGGAGGAGGCCAACGTCACCGGCGGCTTCGGCGCGGCGATCGCCGAGGTCATCGCCGAGGAGGGCCTC
>CAZEZD010000131.1:0-7615 GCA_964516115.1 uncultured Hyphomicrobiales bacterium | reverse complement strand
GGCCTTCCAGGACTTCTTCTCCGGCCGCCTCGGCATGTCAATGCAGTCGACCGCCCAGCTTGGACGCTACAACCGCGAGATCGGCGGACGTTTCAAGCTGGTCTGCGGCCGCTATCCGCTGTCGGCGGCCAACCCGCGCCTGCCAGCCGGCGGCAACGTCGCCATGATGTTCACCAAGGATCGCGCCAGGCAGGAAGCGGCCTGGAAATTCATCAAGTACGCGACCGGCCCGATCGGCGCGACGGCCATGGTCAACGCCACCGGCTACATGCCGGGCACGACCATTCCGGCGCAGCGCGAGGACCTGCTCGGCAAGTTCTACCGCGACAACCCGAACCACATGGTCGCCATCCGCCAGCAGGACGTGATCAACGGCTGGTATGCCTTCCCCGGCCAGAACGCTCTGCGCATCACCGACGTGATCAACGACCATCTGCAGTCGGTGGTGAACAAGTCCAAGGGTGCCGACGATGCGCTGAAGGCGATGGCCGCCGCCGTGCAGCCGCTGCTGCCGCGCCGCGCCAGCTGAGCCTGATCGATCCTCTCCGGCCCGTCCCGCTCCTGCGGGGCGGGCCTTGCCTTTGCCGCCCCCCAGCCGAGAGATTTCGCTATGTCCCGCGCCGCCCGCCTGTGCATCGTCACCGACCTCCACCATGGCAAGCCGTCCTTCTCGAAGGCGGGACCTGCCGCTCTCGGCCTGATGGAGGAGTTCCGCCGCTTCGTCGCGGAGACGCAGCCCGATCTCGTCCTGGATCTCGGCGACCGCATCTCCGACGAGGCCCGCGACAGCGACCTCGTGCTGGAGCGCGAGGTGGCGGAGGCCTTCGCGCCGATCACCCGGCCGCGCTTTCACCTCGACGGCAATCATGACCGCGATTTCCTTGAGGTTGCCGACAACGACGCCATTCTCGGCCGCATTGCCGGCCACGAGACCGTCGATGTCGGCGACTGGCGGCTGGTGATCTGGCGTGCCGATTCGAAGTTGCACCGGCCGTCCGGCTTTGCCCTTCAGGAGGCCGACCTCGCCTGGCTCGCCGCCACCATCGCGGCCGCCGACCGTCCGCTGGCCATCGTCAGCCACGTGCCGGTGTCAGGGCACTCGCAGGTCGGCAACTTCTGGTTCGAGAACAATGCGCGCTTCTCGACCTATCCGACCGCCGACCGCGTGCGCGCCGTGCTGCGGACCGCCAAGGTCCCGGTCGTGTGGATCTCCGGCCACGTCCACTGGAACACGCTGACCTTGGTCGACGGCATCGCCCACATCACCCTGCAGTCGCTCACCGAGACCTTCACCACGGCGGGCGAGCCGGCCGGCGCCTTCGCCCTGCTCGAGCTGTCCGACGAGGTGCTCTGGCGCGTTCACGGCCGCGATGCTTTCGCCTGGAGTGCGCGGGCCGAGACTCTCTCCCGCCGCTGGCTGGCGCCGCTTCCCGACTTCCGCGAGGTCGTCGGGAGCAAGATGCATCAGGCCGCTGAATAAGCGGCCTGACGGTAGGTTCCTCGGAGGGGCAGGGGACTCAGGCCGCGCCCGGATAGTCGGGATCGCGCAGGAAGGGGAACGGACCCGGCGCCTTCTCGACATAGGCGGTGTGGGTGACAAGACCCGAGGCCTCCGTCCACAGGTGGAGATGGAACGCCGCCGGCTCGAAGTTGAACTGGCCCGGCGGGCGGTCATTGAGGTCGAGCACCACCTGATGGGCGACGCTTGGCGCCACCATGGCGAGCGTCCCACCGAATAGCGCCTGGATCGGCCGGTGATGGTGGCCGGAGAGGATGCGGACCACCTGCGGGTGGCGCCGGATGATGCCCTCGAACTCGGCCGTGCCGTCGATCATGCTGATCCGATCCATGTGGTGGATGCCGCAGACGAAAGCGGGATGGTGCATGGCAACGATGGTCGGTTTCGCCGTGTCTTCCGCGAGACGCTCCTCCAGCCAGGCGAGCCGCTCGGCGCAGAGGCGGCCGGCGCCGGAGCCCGGCACCACCGTGTCGAGACCGATCAGGCGGACGGGGCCAAGATCGGTCACCCACTGCGCGAAGACCGGATGCTGCGACAGGCCCGGATGGTCGCCGAGGATGCTCTTCAGGTTCTCGCGGCGGTCGTGATTGCCGGGAATGAGCCAGACCGGCATCGGTAGCCGGGAGAGCATGCGCTTCAGGTTCTCGTACTCCGCGGGCAGGCCGTTGTCGGTCAGGTCGCCGGTGAGCAGGACCGCGTCAGGGCGCGGATCGAGGGCGAGGACCGCGTCGAGCGCGCGCTCGGTCAGCATGTTCGTCTCTGCCGTCCGGTAGGCCGGCAGGCCGTGCGGACGGACGTGGAGATCGGTGAGATGGGCGATGAGCATGGCGGGTTTCCCAAGGTTGGTTCGCCGGCTGGGTAGGCACCGTCCATGACATCGCGACGACAGGACCGCGCCTGTCCCGTGTGTCATGGAACCGTCGTTCAGCCGTGTGTGAATCGTCACCGGGGCGTTGCCGTTCTGTCGTCGAAGCCGCGTACCCCGACCTCATCCAGGGAGTTCGGAATTCATGGCCGGCATCGTCCTCGACCGGATCGAGAAATCGTTTGGCGAAACCCGCGTCCTGAAGGGCGTGTCGCTGTCTTTCGACGCGGGATCCTTCATCTCGCTGGTCGGGCCGTCGGGCTGCGGCAAGACCACGCTCCTGCGAATCATCGCGGGGCTCGAGAGGGCCGACCGCGGCTCGGTCTCGATCGCGGGGGCTGATGTCACCGGCCGGCGCGCCGCAGACCGCGACGTCGCCATGGTGTTCCAGAACTACGCGCTCTATCCGCACATGACGGTGGAGCAGAACATGGCGCTGCCGCTGGTCATGCGCCGGCTGTCGGCCGTGGAGCGCGCGCCGCTGCTCGGCCGCTTCGTCTCCGGCACCAGGGGCCGTCGCGCGGCCATTCGCGACGAGGTGAGCGAGGCGGCCCGGCTCCTCTCCATCGACCACCTGATGGAGCGTCGCCCCGGCCAGCTCTCCGGCGGCCAGCGCCAGCGCGTCGCGCTCGGACGCGCCATCGTGCGCCACCCCAAGGCCTTCCTCATGGACGAGCCGCTGTCGAACCTCGATGCGGCACTGCGCCACGACATGCGCCGCGAACTGGTCGACCTGCACCGGCGCGTCGGCGTCACCACGGTCTACGTCACCCATGACCAGGCCGAGGCCATGACCATGTCGGACCGGGTCGCCGTCATGCTCGGCGGCAACGTGCTGCAGTTCGGCACGCCGCGCGAGGTCTATGAGCAGCCGGCCACCATCGACGTGGCGCGGTTCATCGGCTCGCCGCGGATCAACATCCTGCCCGGCGAGGCGGATGGCGACGGGCGTCTCTCCATCGCCGGCGAGTTGACGGGCGAAGTGGCGCCGCGCGCCACCGGCCGGCTGGATGTAGGCATCCGCCCCGAGCATCTGACCATCGGCGAAACAGGCGTCGCCGTCGTGGTCCGGCACGTCGAATTCCTCGGGTCCGAAGTACTCGTCTATGCCCGCGAACCCCGACTGGGGACCGAGATCATCCTGCGCCTTACCCCGGAGACCTGGGAGCGCGCACCGTCCCGACAGAATCTCAGGGTCACGCCACTCGCCGGCCGGCTGCTCGCCTTCGATCCGGCCGGCACACGCGTCGGGCTCATCAGCGCCGAAACCGCTGCGCACGTTCAGGCATGCGAGTCCGCCGTGAGCGTCAGGGTGCCGCGCTATGTCTGACGTCGCCCTCGGCTCCGCCTTTCCTGTCGCCGCCGGGCAAGCGGACCGGATCGAGCGCGGCGAATCCCTCGCCGCCTGGCTGCTGACGTTGCCGGCCATCGCCGCCTTCGTGCTGATGCTCCTCATCCCGACGCTCGCCGTCGTCGTCATCGCCTTCACCGACTACGAACTGGGCGCGCCGGCGCTGCGCTATGTCGGCCTCGCCAACTTCGCCGAGCTGATGGAGGACCGGGGCTTCCTGACCTCGTTCCGCAACACCGCCTTCTTCGTCGCGGTGACGACGCCGGCCTCCATCATCGGCGGCCTTGGGCTGGCGATGCTGATCGAGAGCGGCACCCGCGGCCGCGCCTTCTTCCGCGCCGTGTTCTTCCTGCCGGTCGTCTCGCTGATGGTCGCGATGGCGACCGCCTTCCAGTACATGTTCCACCCCACCATTGGCCCGGTGAACGCCGCGCTGCGCACTCTCGGCATCGTCGGGCCCAACTGGCTCGGCTCCTCCGACAGCGTCATGTGGACCCTCGCCATCATCGGCGTCTGGGAGCAGATCGGCTTCAACATGGTGCTGTTCCTGGCGGGGCTGACCGCCATTCCGCGCGACCTCTATGCGGCCGCGGAGGTCGACGGCGTGCGCTCGGCCTGGTCGCGCTTCTGGACGGTGACCTGGCCGCTGCTCGGCCCCACCAGCCTCTTCGTCCTGACCATCACCATGATCCGCTCGCTGCGCGTCTTCGACGTCGTCGCAACGCTGACGCAGGGCGGTCCGAACAAGGCCTCCGAGGTGCTGCTCTACACCATGTACACCGAGGGCTTCACCTTCTTCCGCATGGGCTATTCGGCGGCGATCACCGTCGTCTTCCTCGGCGCCGTGGTGATCCTGATGCTGCTCCAGACGCGCGTGCTCGACCGCCGCGTCCACTACGGGTGAGGCGCCGATGACCCCCTCCGCCCCGCACGACAAGAGCCTTGCCGCCGACCTGCCGCGTCTCATCCTGCTGAGCCTTCTCGGCCTGCTCTTCCTGATGCCCTACATCTGGATGATCTCGGTCTCGCTGAAGCCGTTGGACGAGGTCTGGCGCGCCTCGATGTCGCTGATCCCGCAGAACTTCGCCATCGAAAAGAACTACGGGCGCGTGCTGACCGAGGTGCCGATCGGGCGCTATCTGCTCAACGGCGTCATCGTCTGCTGCGGCATCCTCGTCTTCCAACTCGCCTTCGCTTTGCCCGCCGGCTACGCGATGGCCAAGCTCAACTTCCGCGGCCGGGAGACGCTCTTCGCTTTCGTCATGCTGGGGCTCCTGATCCCCGCCCACGTGCCGGCGATCCCGCTCTACATCGCCTTCGCCAAGACCGGCATCCTCAACACCTATGCGGCGCTGATCGCGCCTTCGACCATCTCGGTCTTCGCCATCTTCATGTTCCGCCAGTTCTTCAGGGCGATGCCCGACGAACTGATCCATGCCGCGCGCATGGATGGGCTCGGCGAATGGTCCATCGTCTGGCGGATCATCGTACCGAACGCCTGGCCGGCCGCCACGGCCTTTGCGATCTTCTCGGTGGTGGCGCACTGGAACGACCTGTTCTGGCCGCTCATCGCCGTCTCCGGCAAGGGCGAACTCGCGACCCCGGCGCTCGGCGTCATGTACTTCCGCACCGAGGAGGCCGGCGACGATTTCGGCGCCCTCATGGCCGCTGCGACCATCACGACGATCCCGCTGGTCGCCGCCTTCCTGCTCGCCCAGCGCCGCTTCATCGAAGGCATCACCATGACCGGCCTCAAGGGATGAGGCCGGTTCCGCCGACACACCCCCATTCGGAGACTGCCATGACCGTTCGTCTCTCCCGCCGCACCGCGCTCGCCGGTGCCGTCGCGGCCCTTGCGGCGCCGCGGCTGGCCTTCGCCGCGCCCGTCGAGATCGAAGCCCACTACGCCATGCCGGCGGTCTACAAGGACGTCATGGAGCGGCTCGCGACCGGCTTCATGGCCGCCCATCCCGACGTCAAGGTCAGCTATCGCCAGGCCACCGCCAGCTATGACGATGGCACCCAGCTGGTGCTGCGCGAGGCGGTCACCGGCCGCCAGCCGGACGTCACCTTCCAGGGCCTCAACCGCCTGCGCGTCATCGCAGAGCGCGGCCTCGCTACCGACCTTGGGCCGCTGCTGAAGGCCGAGGGCGACCCGGGCGCCTTCGGCTACACGCCGGAGCTGCTCGGCCTCGGCAAGGCCGGCGGCATCCAGGCCGGCCTCGCCTTCGCCACCTCCAATCCGATCGTCTTCGTCAATGCCGACCTGTTCCGTCGCGCCGGGCTCGATCCGAATAAGGAGCTGACGACCTGGGACGAGATCATCGCGGCCTCGAAGACGATCTCGGCGCTCGGCGACGGCGTCCACGGCGCCTACTACCGCTGGCAGGGCGACTGGATCTATTCCGCGCTGCTCTTCGGCTTCGGCGGCACGATGATGGACGCGGCCGAGCGCGAGATCGGCTTCGCCGGTCCCGAGGGCCGTGCCTCCCTCACCGTCCTCGACCGGCTGGTGAAGGAAGGCGGCATGCCGGCGCTCTCGGGCGAAGCGGGCGCCCAGGCCTTCGCCGCCGGCAAGGTCGGCATGTACTTCTGGTCCACCGCCTTCCTGCGCCAGGCGATGAATTCGCTCGGCAACAACTTCAAGCTGACGACCTGGGAGTTCCCGCTCGGCGACAAAGCCCGCGGCCGCCTGCCGACCGGCGGCGCCGCCGGCATGATCCTCGCGAAGGACCCGGCGAAGCAGCAGGCCGCCTATCGCTTCCTGCGCCACTGCACCTCGCCCGAGGGCACGACGATCATGGTCAAGGGCACCGGCTACGTGCCGGTGAATGCGCTGGCCGCCGACGATCCGCGCCACCTCGCCGGCTTCTATCGCGACAACCCGCTGTTCATGACCGGCGTCCGCCAGATGCCGATCATGGTGCCATGGTACGCGTTCCCGGGTGCGAACGGCGTGCGCATCTCTTCCGTCATCACCGACAACGTCTCCCGCGTCGTCGAGCAGAAGGCTCCCGTCGACACCGCGCTCGCCGACATGGCGCGCGAGGTCACCCGCCTGCTGCCCCGCGCCTGACCCGTTTCATGCCCCGCCGCGCCGGAAGGGGCCGGCCGGCGGGGTCATTCCTCAAGACCAGCCCCGGAACCGAGGTTGTCATGTCCACGAAGCTCACCCGCCGCTCGACGCTCGGCCTGATGGCCGGCGCCGCCACCATCGCCATGCCGCATGTGGTCCGCGCCCAGACCGTCGAGGTCGTCGCCCACTATTCCATGCCGCCGATCTTCAAGGCCGCCATGGAAGCCGTCGCCGAAGCCTTCAACAAGAAGAGCGATAAGGTGAAGGTCACCTATTCCAACCCGACCCCGACCTATGAGGACGGCGCCCAGCTCGTGCTGCGCCAGGCGACCACCGGCGGCATGCCGGACGTCTCCTTCCAGGGCCTCAACCGCCTGCGTCTCTTCGCCGAGCGCGGCATCGCCGCCGACCTGAAGCCCTTCCTCGACCGCGAGGGCGACCTGGCGAAGATCGGCTATTCCAGGCCCATTCTCGGCCTCGGCCACCATGGCGGCGTGCAGTGCGGCCTGCCCTTCGCCACGTCCAACCCGATCAGCTACATGAACGTCGACCTCCTGAAGAAGGTCGGCGCCAGCGCCGAGACCTTCCCGAAGGACTGGGACGGCGTCATCGCCCTGGCGGCCAAGATCAGCGCGCTCGGCGACGGCAACAGCGGCATGTTCTTCCGCTGGCCGGGCGACGACTGGATGTTCTCGGCGCTGCTCTACGGCCATGGCGGCCGCATGCTGACCGAGGACGAGAGCAAGGTCGCCTTCGACGGCGCCGAGGGCCTTGCCGCCCTGCGTCTGCTCGACCGCATGGTCA
>CAZEZD010000130.1:0-7644 GCA_964516115.1 uncultured Hyphomicrobiales bacterium | reverse complement strand
GGTCATCGGCGAGCCGATCGCCAAGATCGCCTCACGCATCATGGCGGGCGAGAACCTTGAATCCTTCGGCCTCAAGCCGAAGACGCTCGGCCACATCGGCGTCAAGGAAGCCGTGTTCCCCTTCGCGCGCTTCCCCGGCGTCGACGTGCTGCTGGGGCCCGAGATGCGCTCGACCGGCGAGGTGATGGGCCTCGACCGCACCTTCGCCACCGCCTTCGCCAAGAGCCAGCTCGGGGCCGGGGTCATCGTTCCGACATCGGGCACGGTGTTCGTCTCGGTGCGCGACGACGACAAGCCGCGCATCCTCGAGGCGATCCGGTCGCTGCACGGCATGGGGTTCAAGATCATCGCCACCTCGGGCAACCAGCGCTATCTGGTCGAGGAGGGGGTGCCCTGCGGCAAGATCAACAAGGTCCTCGAAGGCCGCCCGCATATTGTCGATGCAATCAAGAACGGCGAGGTGCAGCTGGTGTTCAACACCACCGAGGGCGCCCAGGCGCTGTCGGACTCGCGCTCGCTCCGCCGTGCGGCCCTCTTGCAGAAGGTCCCCTATTACACCACTCTTGCAGGAGCTGTTGCCGCCGCGCAGGGCATCAAGGCCTATCTTGAGGGGGACCTTGAGGTGCGCGCGCTGCAGAGCTATTTCGGCAATTCCTGATCTTCGGGTCCTGCCGAAACTGCGTTTCGTATCCACCCTGAAGGTTCGCGGGGCCGGCGTCCTCGGCTCCCGATCCTCTATTTGTCGTTGAAAGGTCAGGGCGAGCATCATGGAAAAGGTTCCAATGACCGTCGGCGGTTTCGCCAAGCTCGAAGTCGAGCTGAAGCAACGCCAGCAAGTGGAGCGCCCGCGCATCATCGCGGCGATTTCGGAGGCCCGCTCGCATGGCGACCTGTCCGAGAACGCCGAATATCATTCCGCCAAGGAGCAGCAGTCGCTCAATGAGGGCCGGATCGCCGAGCTGGAAAGCCTGATCGCGCGCGCCGAGGTGATCGACGTGACCAAGCTCTCCGGCACCACGGTGAAGTTCGGCGCCACGGTGAAACTCGTCAACGAGGACACCGAGGAGGAGCGCGTCTGGCAGATCGTCGGCGACAGCGAGGCTGACGCTAAGGCCGGCCGCATCTCGATTTCCTCGCCGCTCGCCCGCGCCCTCATCGGCAAGAGCGCCGGCACCAGCGTCGAGGTGAACACACCGAAGGGCGCCCAGAGCTACGAGGTTCTGGAAATCCGCTGGGGCTGAGCCGGATGCCCCTTGTCTGGCCTGACTGCGGCGCCCCCTGGGGCGCCGTTTTCATGTCACGGAGTGCCTGCGTCCTGAAACGCAGGCCACGGCCGATCGGGATTGTTCTGAAACGCCGGTGCATGATCTTGTGTGCCTGTTCAAACGGGAGCCCGATCCATGACCCTCGTTCTTGCCCGACGCGACGCCCTTCTCGGCGCGCTTCTCGCCGCGGCCGCTGGCGTCAGTGCGCCTGCCTTCGCCCAGGATCGACCTGCACCGGACGCCGCACTGCAGGCGGCCATCGTCAAGTCCAACGCCTATACGGCGCTGCTCAACCGCACCCTGCGCGCGGTCGAATCCTGGGACCGCTATCGCAGCTGGGTGAATATGCAGCGCGGCCCGACCGGTCGCGAGCGCTACATCGTCTATGGCCTCTACAGCCTCTATGACGTCCGCGGCGAGATCGAGAAGGCCGAGCAGGCGGTGACGCAGGAGCCGGCGCTGCCCGACCTCGACGACGCGATGCGGCGCTACATCCAGTCCTACCGGACGCTCGCCCCCCTGATCACCCGGGCAAACGTCTATTACGAGCGCAAGGACTATCAGGACGATGGCGCGGCGCTGGGCCGGGAGCTGCACCGCGAGATGGTGCCGGCCGCCGAGGCCTTCCTGAAGGATCGCGCCGACGTCGAGCGCGCCATGCGGGCGCTGCGCGCCGATCTCAACAGCCGCGAACTGGCCGATATCGAGCGCCGCGAAGGCCGCTCTGCGCGTTGGAATGTCCGCAACGTCATGATCGCGGCCCGCGGCGTCATGGACCTCATGCCCTCGAACGAGCGGCCCGTGGTCGACATGGCGGCCTTCGACGAGGCCATCCAGCGCTATGCGGCGGCGCTGCGCGATCTCGACAAGCTCAAGGAGACCGATCCCGAGGGTGCCTCGATGCTCGACAGCCAGGCTGGCTCCTGGCTGGGCTCGCTGCGCGAATATCGCCAGAAGCTCGCCCGCGCGCGGGGCGACGCACGCCGCGCCGGGGGCCATGAGCGCACCTGGATCGTCAACAATTACAACATGATGGTCAGCATGTCGGATATGCGCCTGAGAACGCGCCGTTGATGCGCTTCCGGCCGCCTCACGAAGGCGTGAGCGGCGCGGGCTGGTCTGTCGGGGCCGTTCTTGCGTTGATGGGGCATCGGTCACGACATGGAGCGTTGCGATGTTCACCAGGCGTCATTTCCTCGCCGCAGCCGGCGCTCTCAGTGCCGTTCCCATGGCGGCACAGGCCCATCATGGCTGGGGCGGCTTCGACCGCGAGAAAGTCCTCGACCATACCGGTCCGGTGGCGCGGTCGACCTATGCCAACCCGCATGGGACGCTCTACATGGTCAAGGACGGTCAGGAGCTGACCATCGAGCTCGCGCCGACCTCGCGCCTGCAGGCTCGCGGCCTGTCGGCCGAGGACGTGGCGCCGGGCAAGACGCTCCGCGTTTATGCCTATCAGAACCGCGGCAACCCGAATGTCTATCGCGCCGAATGGGTCGAGGTGGTTGGCCGCCGCATCGAGCTCAGGTAAAGGCGATCCATCGGCCGAGCATGAGGGCGGCGAGCCAGCCGGTCAGGGACACCAGCCCGGCAGTCCGGGCGTAAGGCCCGGCGGGCCATACGTCCGTGCGACGGCGCGCCAACCACTCGAAGGCGAGGGCGTTGATGAGCGCCAGCCCGACGACGACCATTTTGGCGAGAAAGATCCGGTTGGCCAGATACTCGCCCGGCCGCGCCGAGAGCAGCAGAACGCCAGTCACGACGGCCAGCCCTGCGCCAACGCGCGCCAAGATGCGGAGAAGGCGCGCCGCGCCGTCGTCGAGATGGCGCAGAACACCTGCGAGGCGGAGGTCGACCAGAAGGATACCGCCGATCAGCAGGGCGATGCCGAGGATGTGCAGGGCCGAGACGACGCCGTAGACCGGCGTCGACAGGGTGACACCGCTCGACCGGCCGATAGCTTCGAGGAGACCGGTCAGCGTCTCCATGGGCTCAGCCGAGGAGCTGCTTCACCAGCGGGCTCGCCTTGCCGAAGTCCATCTGGCCGGCATAGCGGGCCTTCAACTCGCCCATGACCTTGCCCATGTCCTTGACGCCGGCAGCGCCGGTCTCGGCGATGACGGCGGCAATCGCCGCCTTCGCCTCGGCCTCGTCCATCTGCTTGGGCAGATAGGCGGTGATGACGGCGATCTCGGCGGTCTCCTGGTCGGCGAGCTCGGGGCGGCCGCCGTCGGCATACATCTTCGCGCTCTCCTGCCGCTGCTTCACCATCTTCTGGAGAAGCTGGAGGATCTCGTCGTCGGATAGCGGACCCTTGCCGGCGCCACGCGCCTCGATGTCCTTGTCCTTGAGCGCCGCCTGCATGAGGCGGATGGTGCCGAGGCGCGGCTTGTCGCCGGCCTTCATGGCCTCCTTGAGATCGCTCATGAACCTGTCGCGCAGCATGGGTCTCGTCTCCTCGACACGATCGGTCGCAGGCATCGGCCGGGGCTCACCGGAGGGGCGGGCAGGGCCATGGGATGATGTTGGCCGGCCGGGGCGAGGATTTCACGGGATTTTGGTCCCTCATCCTTTGACCGCCTGCCAAGTCGTCGCTATGTAGGCGCCTTATGACACACAAACAAGACGAATCCGGCTGGACGGATCCCACGCCGACGGCCCTGCTCGTGCTCGCCGATGGCACGGTGATCGAAGGCTTCGGCCTCGGAGCGGAGGGCGTCGCCGATGGCGAGGTCTGCTTCAACACCGCCATGACCGGCTATCAGGAGATCCTCACCGATCCTTCCTATGCCGGCCAGATCATCACCTTCACCTTCCCGCACATCGGCAATGTCGGCGCCAATGACGAGGACATCGAGACGGTCAACATGGCCGCTGCCTTGGGCGTGCGCGGCGTTGTCCTGAAGGCGGCCATCACCCATCCCTCGAACTACCGGTCGGTGAGCCATTTCGACCAGTGGCTGAAGCGCCGCGGCATCGTCGGCATCTGCGGTGTCGATACCCGGGCGCTGACCGCGCTGATCCGCGAAAAGGGCATGCCGAATGCGGTCATCGCCCATTCGGCTTCCGGCACCTTCGATGTCGAGGCGCTCAAGACCCGTGCGCGAGGGCTTCCTTCGATGGACGGGCTCGATCTCGTTCCGGGCGTGACATCGTCGCAGCGCTATCCCTGGACCGAGACGGTCTGGGAGTGGAACGAGGGCTATGGCGAAGCCGGCGAGCCGCGCTTCCACGTCGTCGCGCTCGACTATGGTGTGAAGCGCAACATCCTGCGTTTGCTCGCCAATGCCGGATGCAAGGTGACCGTCGTGCCCGCCCATGCCTCCGTCGAGGACGTCATGGCGCTGAAGCCTGACGGGGTCTTCCTGTCGAATGGCCCGGGCGATCCGGCCGCGACGGGACAATATGCCGTGCCGGTGATCCGGGCCGTGCTCGACAAACAGATCCCGACCTTCGGCATCTGCCTCGGCCACCAGATGCTGGGTCTCGCCGTGGGCGCGAAGACCCTGAAGATGCACCAGGGCCATCACGGGGCGAACCACCCGGTGAAGGACATGGACACCGGCAAGGTGGAGATCACCTCGATGAACCACGGCTTTGCCGTGGACGAGGCGACGCTGCCGGCCAATGCCCGGCCGACCCATATCAGCCTGTTCGACGGTTCGAACGCCGGCATCGCGCTGACGGATCGCCCGGCCTTCTCGGTGCAGTACCATCCCGAGGCGAGCCCGGGACCGATGGACAGCCATTATCTCTTCGACCGCTTCGTGGCGATGATGGAAAAGGCCAGGGCCGCCTGACCGGCGGCGTCGCGGGGTTATCCTCGTTGTCCACAGGCCGGTAGCTGAGTGCCCGTCAGCCCCAGCGGCCTTCAACGCAGGTTAAAATGAAAAGCGTCGCAGAATGTTGCGGCGCCTTCTTCATGTGAGTTGCGAGATATCGGCTGGCGTCAGAGCCGCGCGACGCTGACCCGGCCGACGCCGCGCTGGATAAGACCGATCTGTCGGGCGACGCCGCGCGAGACGTCGACGATGCGTCCGCGGATGAAGGGTCCCCGATCAACGATTGTCACCACTGCCGAGCGGCCATTGGCCATGTTCGTCACCCTGATCCTGGATCCGCAGGGAAGGCTGCGATGAGCCGCTGTCATGGCCTCGGGATTGTGGCGACCGCCGCAGGCGGTCCGACCGGGCAGTTGATACCAGGAGGCGAGGCCGACCGCATCGGCTGCTGCAGCGGGAGGAACTGGCGAAGCGGCGAAAAATGCAGCGCCGATCGCAGCGAGGCGAAGCGAAGACGTCATATTGTGGGTTCTCGATCTCTCGCGCGCGGCCAGATGGCGTCGCGGCGCGGGTGGGTTTGAGCGGCAGCGGAAATGTCACGCCTGCCGCCAAGCGATGGGCTGGGAGTAGAGGCGAAATGAGACCGGAATGCGGCCCGGGCGGTGGACAACGACCTGGCGGCCGGTCCGGCTGACCGTCGACGCGCGGGCGCCGTGATGGCAACCATCAGGGATTCGCGATTGTCTCTCGCGGAGGCAGGCACGATCCTAAGGGACTCGCGTCCACCGGAGTTCCCATGTCCGACGTCTTTCGCACCGGCGACCTCACCATTCATCGCATCGTCGAGCAGGAGGGCGGGTTCCTCGATGCCTTCGACATGCTGCCGGACCTGACGGACGGGCAACTCGACACGGAACGGGAATGGCTGTCGCGCACGGGGGCGATCGGGGCCGACGGCCGGCTGATCATGGCCTTCCAGAGCTATGTGGTGCGCACGCCGCATCATGTGATCCTGGTCGACAGTTGCATCGGCAACGGCAAGCAGCGCCCGACCCGTCCGGACTGGCATGAGAAGACCGATGACCGGTTCATGTCGGGACTGGCCGCGGCCGGGCTCGGCCTGGGCGACATCGACTACGTGATGTGCACCCACCTCCATGCCGACCATGTCGGCTGGAACACGCGGCTGGAGAATGGCCGCTGGGTGCCGACCTTTCCGAAGGCGCGCTATGTCTTCGGCGCCCGCGAGTTCGAACACTGGCAGGCCATGGACGCCAGGGCGCCGGTCTTGCCCTTCCAGGACAGCGTCCTGCCGGTGGTGGAGGCTGGCCGGGCCGACCTCGTCGCCGGCGACCATGCCATCGGTGATCATCTCAGGCTGATGGCGACACCGGGCCATACGCCGGGCCACGTCTCCATCCTGTTCGGCAAGGGTGGCGACGAAGCGGTGGCGCCCGGCGACCTCATCCATTCGCCCGTGCAGGCGCTCTGGCCGGAGCTGTCCACCAAGTTCGATGTCGACAGGCAGGAGGCGGCCCGCACGCGGAGCGCCTTCCTCGAGCGCTACTGCGATACGGAGACGCTGTGCTGCATGGCGCATTTTCCGTCGCCATCGGTCGGGCGCATCGTGCGCCGCGGCGAGGGGTTCGTATGCAGGCCGGTCGCGGACTGAGCCTCAGGCCCAGAGGCGCTCCTGTTCGCGCCCGCGATAGAGCGGCGCGACATACTCGCCATAGCCGTTGAACAGCTTCGTCGGCACGCGCCCGCCGCCGCCGATCAGTTCCTCCGTCGCCTGGCTCCAGCGCGGATGGGCGACGGCCGGGTTCACGTTGGCCCAGAAGCCGTATTCGCCGCCCTGCAGGCGCTCCCAGAACGACTGCGGACGCTGTTCGGTGAAGGAGATGCGGACGATTGACTTCACCGACTTGAACCCGTACTTCCACGGCACGATGAGGCGGAGCGGCGCGCCATGCTGGCGCGGCACCGGCTTGCCGTAGATGCCGGTGACGAGAATGGCGAGGTCGTGGGCGGCTTCATCGATGGTCAGCCCCTCGACATAGGGCCAGGAATACCAGGGCGAGCGCATGCCCGGGGCCCAGCTCTGTGTGTCGAAGGTCTCCATACGCAGATACTTGGCCGAACCGAGCGGCTGGACCATGTCCATCAGCGCCTTGATGGGGAAACCGGTCCAGGGCACGGTCATGGCCCAGGCCTCGACGCAGCGGAAGCGATAGACCCGCTCCTCCAGCGGCATGGCCCGGATCAGCTTGTCGATGTCGATCGTCTGCGGCTTCTCGACGAGGCCGTCGATCTTCACCGTCCAGGGGCGGATCGGCAGCGCCTGGGCGGCGCGGGCGATCTGCTTGGAGCCGCCGAACTCGTAGAAATTGTTGTAATTTCCGGCAACGTTCTCGGCCGTCAGGGGCCGCTCGACCGTGTAGGTCGCATTCCGAGGGACCGGATAGAGGTCGGCGGTCGGATCGGTTCCTTGAGCCTCGACCCGCCCGGCCAGCGCGGTTGCGGCAATGCCGGCGCCGGCCGCCATCATCGTGCGGCGCGACATGAAAATGGATTCGGGAGTGGCCGCGCTCTCCGGC
>CAZEZD010000129.1:0-7663 GCA_964516115.1 uncultured Hyphomicrobiales bacterium | reverse complement strand
GTCCTGCCGGCCATGGCGGTGCAGATCTCGCTGAACCTCGGCTGGGCCATCCTCAATGCCGCCGGCCTGTCCTTCCTCGGCCTCGGCGTCCAGGCACCGACGCCGGAATGGGGCATCATGGTCGCCGAGGGTGCCCGCTTCATCACCACCGGCAAGTGGTGGCTGGTGGTCTTCCCCGGCGCCGCCCTGATGACCGCCGTGCTCTGCTTCAACCTGCTCGGCGACGGCCTGCGCGACATCCTCGACCCGAGGATGCGGACGTGACGGCGCCCCTCCTCGCCATCGACGACCTCAAGGTCACCTTCTCCACCCGCAACGGCCTCGTGGAAGCACTGAAGGGCGTGTCCCTCACGCTCGATGCCGGCGAGACTCTGGGCATCGTCGGGGAATCCGGCTCCGGCAAGTCGGTCACCGCCTTCTCGGTGATGCAACTCCTCGACCGCGCCGGCAGGATCGCCAACGGCCGCATCACCTTCCGCGGCCAGGACATCACCCGCGCCTCGCGGTCCATGCTGCAGCCGCTGCGCGGCGCGGCCATGTCGATGATCTTCCAGAACCCGCGTGCGGCGCTGAACCCGATCCGCACGGTCGGCCTGCAGATCGCCGACGTCCTGCGCGCCCATGAGCCCCTCTCCGCGAAGGAGGCGCGCGAACGCGCGCTGAAGCTGCTCGAGGCGGTACTGATCCGTGATCCCGAGGATCGCCTCGACGCCTATCCGCACGAGCTCTCCGGCGGCATGTGCCAGCGCATCATGATCGCCATGGCGATTGCCTGCGAGCCGGCGCTGCTGATCGCCGACGAGCCGACCACCGGCCTCGACGTGACGACGCAGAAGACGGTGATGGACCTTCTCGCCGAGATCACCGAACGGCGCGGCATGGCGATGATCCTCATCACCCACGACCTCGGCCTCGCCGCGCAATACTGCCAGCGGGTCGCCGTCATGGAGCAGGGTCTCGTGGTCGAGGAGGCGCCTCCCGCGACCCTCTTCGGCAACCCCCGCCACCCCTACACGAAGCGCCTCGTCGCCGCCTCGCCGACCCGCAACTCCACGGTCGAGAGCCTCGTGGTCGATGCCGGCGAGCCCGTCACCCCCGCGGTCCGCATCACACCGCGTCGCGAGTCGGAGCCCCTGCTGAAGGTCTCGAACCTCGTCAAGACCTTCGACAACGGCTTCCGCGGCGTCGATGACGTGTCATTCGCGCTCGCTCCCGGCGAAAGCCTCGGCCTCGTTGGCGAATCCGGTTCCGGCAAGAGCACCATCTCCCGTCTGGTGTGTCGCCTGCTCGATCATTCGGCCGGCACCATCGCCTTCGACGGCGAGGACATCGGCAGGATCACCTCGAGCGAGTTCTACCGGTCGCGATTCCGCAAGGACATCCAGATCGTCTTCCAGGACCACGGCGACAGCCTCAACCCGCGCTTCTCGGCCTTCGACTGTATCGCCGATCCGTTGAAGTTGCTGGCCGGCGTCCAGGACGCCGCAGAGCTGCGCCGGCAGGTGACGGAATGCGCCCTGCGGGTCGGGCTGCCGGTCGAGTTCCTCGACCGCTTCCCTCACCAGCTCTCGGGCGGCCAGAAGGCCCGCGTCGGCATCGCCCGCGCCATCGCGGCGAGGCCCCGCCTCCTCGTCCTCGACGAGCCGACCGCTGCCCTCGACGTGTCGGTCCAAGCGGTGATCCTGCACCTGCTCGACCGGCTGCGGCGCGAGACCGGGCTCGCCTATCTCTTCGTCAGCCACGACCTCAACGTCGTCCGCATGATGTGCGAGCGCACCATCGTCCTGCAGACCGGCCAGATCGTCGAACAGGGACCGAGCGGCGCTCTGTTCAGCGATCCGGCCTCCGACTATGCACGCCAGCTCATCGCGGCCATTCCGCATTTCGATCCGGAAGCGGCGATGACGCGCGCGCGGGAACTCGTGCCCGCCGGCTGACCGGCCCGACGATGCGCCGCGCGGAACTATTCCGCCGCCACCCCGAGCCCCGGCACCGTCCCGCGCACCTCCGCCTGCGCCACGTCATAGGCGAGGAAGGCCTGCCAGTGGGCCTCCACATCCGCAGCGAACAGACCCTTGGTGACGCCGTCGACGAGACGCGGCACCGCCGTGGTCATGGCGTTGATGGACGAGCCCGAGGGGCCGAAGCTCATGGTCGAGGCGATGGAAAAGAGGTGAACATTGGCCATCCACGGCGTCCGGCCCGGCACCTTCTCCGCGAACTGGTAGTCGGGCGAGAGATAGGGAAAGGCGCCCAGCCTGTCGTTCCGCTCCTCGTCGGGCGGCGTGTAGCGATCGGCCCAGGTGGCGATGTTGTCGTGAAAGGCGGCGAGTTCCGGCTTCACCGCATAGTCCATCGCGATGCCCGTGCCGCAGATGAGGAAGTCGGCGGCGAACTCCCCCTGCGCTGTCGTCACGACGGCTCGGCCCTGCTCGGCCCGTGCGTCGGTCCACGGCGCGCCGGTGTGGAGGATGAAATTGGGGTGGCTGGCGCAGCGATCATAGGTCGCCTGCGGGAAGCCCTCGCGCAGCCCCATGACGCGGCTCATGAAGCGCCAGCGCCAGGCGTCGTCGAGATCGGCGAGATGCTTCATGAAGCCGCGGAAGGTGATCCAGCGATAGGGCTGGATGACCTGCGGCTCGAGCCGGCGGCAGAACAGATGGACCGAGGCCGCGCCCGCCTCCAACGCCTCGGCGGCATTGTCGAAGGCCGAAGCCCCGGCGCCGAGCACAGCCACAACCTTGCCCTTCAGGCCGCCGAAATCGATGGGATCGGCCGTGTGCGCGCGTAGCGCCTTCGGCAGCGCCTCCACGAAGTCCGGCAGCCACCAGCGGCCGGTGGAATCCTGCCCCGTCGCCAGAACCACCTTCCGCGCGAAGACGGTGCGCTCGCCTTGCGGACGCCTGACACGCGCGGCGATCAGGCCGGCGGCCTCCGTCAGCGACAGGAGTTCGGTGTCATTCTCGACCGGAACGCCGGTGACCCTGCGCATGAAGAGGAGGTAGGCATTCCAGTCGTCGCGGGTGATGAGATCGAGCGCCCGCCAATGGTCCGCGCCATAGCGCGCCTCGTGCCAGGACTGGTAGGTGAGGCTCGGAATGTCGAGATCGGGGCCGGTGAAGTCCTTCGGGCTGCGCAGGGTCTTCATCCGAGCGTAGGTGACCCATGGCCCTTCCTGCCCGTAGGGCGCCCGGTCGACGACCAGGACATTGTCCACGCGCGACCGCTTCAGGCCGAAGGCGGCGACCACGCCGGACTGCCCGGCTCCGACGATGAGGACATCCAGAGCCTTCGACCCATCCGGTGCAGCACGCGGCGTGAGCCAGGGAGCGCGCGGATGCGCAATCCGGTCGAGATCGTCGCGGATGCGGGCTTCGAGGTCGGTCAGGGACGGCAGGGTCATCTTGGGTCTCAGGCGGCACGCAGAGGGGGCACGGCTCGGGCAGGCAAGATGCAGGCCGCATCCTGACCTGTGGGTCGCATGCTCACAAGACAGGCGTTCATGACGCGGCCTTCGCCCATTCGGCGTCCTGCAGCGAGCGCCAGTCCAGCTTGTTCGATGCCGTGCGCGGCAGGGCTGCCACGAAGTCCACCAGCCGCGGCACCTTATAGGCGGCCATGGTCTCGCGCGCCCAAGCGATGATCTCCTCGGCCGTCAGTTCCATGCCGGGCCGCCGCACCACCAAGGCCTTCACCGTCTCGCCGCGATAGGCGTCCGGGGCCGAGACGATGCAGCACTCCTGGATGGCCGGATGGCGGTAAAGCACCGCCTCGACCTCCGACGGCCAGACCTTGAAGCCGGAAACGCTGATCATCCGCTTGAGGCGGTCCACCATGTGGAAATATCCGTTATCGTCGACCCGTGCGAGATCGCCGGTGCGCAGGAAGCGCCTGCCGTCGAGCGCGATGAAGGCGTCGGCATCCGCCTCCGGACGGTTCCAGTAGCCGCGCATGACCTGCGGCCCGGCAATGACGATCTCGCCGGTCTCGCCGGCCGGCAACTCGCCGAGCGTTTCCGGGTCGATGATGCGCGCATCGGTCTCCTGCACCGGCACGCCGAGGCACTGGGCCTTTGGACGGTCCACGGGATTGAGATGGCTCGGCGACATGGTCTCGGTCAGTCCGTAGCCCTCGACATAGGAGAGGTTCCAGCGCCGCTTCAACTCGGCCGCGACGGCCGCCGGCATCGCCGCACCACCTCCGGTGATGATCTTCAGCTTTGCAAAGGCTGAATCGTCGAAACTGCCGGCGGCCAGCGCGTCGACAACCATGGTCGGCGCCGCGCTCCACAGCGTCACGCCGTAACGACGGAACAGAGGCGCCACGAGATCGCGGTCCCAGCGGGCCATGACGACGACGGTGGCGCCGCAGGCGGCGCAGCCGTTGAGCGACAGCTGCATGCCGGCGACGTGGAACATCGGCATGAAGCCGGTGAGCACGGTCTCGTCGTCGTAGAAATACCACCGAGCCTGCACGAAGGCGGTGAAGAGCACGCTGTGATGCGTGTGCATGCAGGCCTTGGGCTTGCCGGTCGTGCCGGAGGTGTAGGGCATGACGCAGAGATCGTCCGGCCGGCTCACATCCGGCAAGGGCGGCCGCGCCTCGCCCAGCGCATCGGACCAGGCGACGAAACCGGGCGGCAGCCGCGCCGGCAGCACGCTCTCGGCGATGACGGGCGGCAGGCGGAAGGGCGTGTCGGCGGGGACCTCGTCGCCATAGGCCGCAACGACGACACGGCCGAGCGGCGCCGGCACCAGCGTCGCGAAGCGACCGATCAGTTCGGCACCGATCAGCGCCACGGCCGCGCCACTGTCAGCGGCGAGATAGGCGATCTCGTCGGGCATCGACATCGGATTGACCGGCACGACCACGCCGCCGGCCCGGGCGATGGCCTGGTAGGCGATGATGGCGTGGGGCGAGTTCTGCATGTCGAGAAGGACGCGGTCGCCATGCGCAACGCCGCAGCGGTGTTGAAGAAAGCCGGCCAGCCGCTCCACCCGCCACAGCAGCTCCGAAAAGCTGATTTCCGCGCCGTAGAAGGCGATGGCCAGCGCCTCGCCCCGCCGCGCCGCTGTCGCCCTCAGGGCCGCGCCGAGGCTCTCCGGCAGCGGGCCGATGCTGCGATCGACGCCGGCCGGCCAGACGCTCATGCGACGGGGACCCCGAAACCACCGCCGCCGCAGCCTTCTAGCGTCACGAGGTCGCCGGCCTTCAGGAGAAGGTTGGCCTTGCCCGACAGCCGCTCCGCCTTGCCGTCGCGCTCCAGCGTGATCGTGTAAGGCTTGCCCTCCTCGCCGCCCTTCAGCCCATAGGTCGGCATGACCGATCGCTCGACGCAGGTGGTCAGCCACAGGCTCGGCGCCAGCACGCGATAGGCGCGGATGACGCCGTCGCCGCCCTTGTGCCGGCCGCGCCCGCCGGAATCGCGGCGGATCGCCTGCTTCTCGACCCGGATGGCGTAGTTCGCTTCGATCATCTCGGCCGGCGTGTTGGAGGTGTTGGCGAGATGGACGCGGGTCGCCGGGCAGCCGTCGCGGTCATGGCGCGCGCCCTCGCCGCCGCCGTGGACCTCGTAGAGCATGCGCCAGGAACTGTCCGGCATCGGCTCGGCGAAGGCGAGCAGGCCGGAGGTGGCGGGACCACCGGCCGACAACCGCTCCGGGATCACATGTTCCATGGCGCGGAAGACGGCATCGACCACGCGCATGGAGGTCTCGTGATTGCCCGCTGCGACCGCCGCGTTCCAGCCCGGCTCCAGGATCGAACCGGGCCGGGTGATGATGGTGATGGGGCGCAGCGCGCCTGCATTCTGCTGCATGTCACGCCCACTCATGATGCGGGCGGCATAGACCACCGCCGAGCGTGCGATGAAGGGCGTCGTGTTGCAGAAATTGGCGACCCGGTCGGCCGAGCCGGAGAGGTCGAAGGTCGCTTCGTCGCCGCGGATCTCGATCCTGACGTGAATGCGCGCCGGCTCGCCATTCGGACCGCCGTCGTCGAGGAAATCCTCTCCCTCGTAGGTGCCGTCCGGCAGGTCGGCGAGCGCCGCGCGCATCTCCGCCTCGGAGAGGTCGTGCAGCCGGCTCATCGTCTCGACGAAGGTTGCGGTGCCGTATTGCGCGCACATCTCGCGGATGCGCCGCTCGGCCGCCGTCGTCGCGGCGAGCTGCGCCATCAGGTCACCCTCGCATGAGACGGGATCGCGGACATTGGCGAGGATCAGGTCGAGAACGGAGCGGTTGACCCCGGCGGCGCTGGCGATCGGCAGGGGCGGAATGCGGATCGCCTCCTGGAAGGTATCGAAGGCATTGGCGAGATAGCTCCCCGGCCAGGTGCCTCCGACATCCGGCCAGTGCGCAAGGCTGAGCGCGAAGGCGATGAGCCTGCCATCGACGAAGACCGGCCGGGCGATCTTCACGTCGTTGAGGTGGTTTCCGCCGAGCGCACCGACATTGTAGATGATCGCATCACCTTCCTTCATGCCGGAGGCCGGGCAGACCTTCAGCAGTTCCTTCACCGTGTAGGCCATCGCGCCGAGATGGATGGGGATGTCGCGCCCCTGCCCCACCAGCCCCCCCTCGGCATCAGTGATGGCGGAGGAGAGGTCGCCGGCCTCGCGCAGCAGCGGCGAACGGGCGGAGCGGGTCATGACGAGGCTCATTTCCTCGGCAGCGGCCGAGAGGCCGTGGCGGATCACCTCGACGACGAAGGGGTCCAGCGTGCTCATGCCGCGCTCCGGGTCAGGAACAGATTGCCGAGGTCGTCGGGCCGGGCCTGCCAGCCTGGCGGCACGATGACGGTGGACCAGGCGTCCTCGATGATGGCGGGGCCGGTGGTGATGCCGGCGATGGTCTCGCGCGGCAGGATGCGCGTCTCGATCGGCCCCTCCGGCCCGAAGATGCAGGCGCGGCTGCGGCCGGCGACCGGAGGGCGGCCGACATCCGGCCGCGAGAAGGGCGTCACGGAGGGCTTCATCGCCTTCACGCGCAGCGCTTCGATGACGCAGTCCTCTTCCGTCGCGTAGCCGAAGAGCTGGTGGTGGCGGGCGTGGAAATCGGCCTCCAGCCGCGCGGGATCGAGCGGCATGGTGAAGCCGATGGGGATCGCGTCGCTCTGCGCTGCATAGCGCATCAAGGCGACGTGCTCGACCGTGATCTCCGACTCCGGGATGCCGTTGGCAATCAGCGGATCGCGCGCTTCCGCCACGAGCTCCGCGACGCGGCCCAAGAAGACCGCGTGCGACAGGCCCTTCAGCGCCATGCGCACCGTGCGCTGCTGCAGGAAGCTGAAATCGGCGGTCAGGCAGCCGAGAGCCGAGAAGGCGCTGGACGCCGCCGGCACGATGATCTCCTGGAGGCCGTAGAGATCGGCAAGGCCGGTCGCGTGCATGGGCCCGCCACCACCGAAGGCCAGCAGGGTGCAGTCGCGGCCGTCGACGCCGCGCTCGACGGTAACGCGCCGGAGCGCCCGCGCCATGGTGGCATTGGCGACCTTGACGATGCCGAGCGCCGTTTCCTCAAGCCCGAGACCAAGACGATCGGCGATCGGCTGGACAGCCCGGCGCGCCGCCCCGATGTCGATCCGGATCGTATCGCCGAGCAGCGCCTCCGGGTCGAGATAGCCGAGGATGGCATTGGCGTCGGTGATGGTCGCGCGTTCGCCC
>CAZEZD010000128.1:0-7673 GCA_964516115.1 uncultured Hyphomicrobiales bacterium | reverse complement strand
CCGGTGCGGCCGGCGAGCAGGCGCGTCTCCAGCACCTCGTTGGAATCATAGGTGTCGTAGGTGACCTTGGCGTTGAACTCGCGCTCGAAGTCGCGCAGCACCTGCTCGTCGATGTAGTTCGACCAGTTGAAGATCCTGAGCTCCCTGGGTGCCTGGGCGGAGGCTGCCGCCGCGAGACCGAGCGTCGCAAGGCCTGCAACGACGAGTTTGGACAGGGAGCGAGGGACCATGATGACATCCTTGGAGATCGGTCGGGCGCTGCGCCGCATGGGCGCCGCGGCAATCTAGGCGAAGCGCCGGGTTTCGCAATATCGGCGGCTGGTCCTTGCGGTCGCGCCCGCTCGACCGGGAGCATGCCACGGTCCATCATCGCCACGAGGTTCATCAGGGAGACGGCCATGGATCAGGACGACACGACCACCCGCGCGACGGCGGCGCGCATCGCCCGCCTGCTGATCGACCGCGGCGAGACGGTCGCAGTCTCCGAATCCTCCGCCGGCGGGCTCATCTCGGCGGCCCTGCTCGCGGTCCCGGGCGCCTCCGCCTATTTTCTCGGCGGCGCGGTGGTCTACACCTCGCAGGCCCGCGATGCGCTGCTCCGCATCAGCACGCGGCAGATGGTGGAAACGGGCATCCGCTCCGCCTCCGAGCCCTGGGCCGCCCTGATGGCTGCGACGATCCGCCAGAGCCATGGCGCGACGTGGGGCCTGTCCGAGACCGGCGCGACGGGCCCCACCGGCAATCGCTATGGCGATGCCGCCGGTCATGCCTGCGTCGGCATCGACGGTCCGGCCAGCCGGACGCGGACCATCGAAACCGGCTCGTCCGACCGCCTCGCCAACATGCACGCCTTCGCCGCGGCGGCGCTCGGACTGTTCGAGGCGGCGCTAACGGAGCCGAAAGCCTGAAGGGGTTGTGGGTCTTCCGACACGGCCCCTCACCCTTCACCTCTCCCCGCAGGCGGGGAGAGGGGTTGCCGGAGTCGTGGCTTCAGGTTGACGAAAGGTCCTGGCGCCGTCTGAGAAAGAATAGCGACGTGGAAGTCCCCCTCTCCCCGCGAGCGGGGAGAGGGAAGGGTGAGGGGAATCGCGCCCTTGGCCTAGACCCGATGCCTCAGTCCCGTACCAAGATGTTCCGGAACTGCCAGGGATCGGAGGTGTCGATGTCCTCCGGGAAGAAGCCCGGGCGGCGATCCAGTGGCGTCCAGTCGGTATAGGTGCCGATGACCGGGCCGAGATAGGGCTTCTGCACCTCGAGGCAGCGGCGGAAATCCATGTCGTCCGCCTCGACGATGCCGGCCTCAGGGTTCTCCAGCGCCCAGACCATGCCGGCGAGCACCGCCGAGGTCACCTGCATGCCGGTGGCGTTCTGGTAGGGGGCGATGCGCCGCGTCTCCTCGATGGAGAGCTGCGAGCCATACCAGTAGGCATTGCCGGCGTGGCCGTAGAGCAGCACGCCGAGCTCGTCGATGCCGTCCTCGATTTCGTTCTCGTCGAGGATGTGCCACGAATCCTGGCGCTTGCCGGCGGCGCCGAACATCTCGTGCAGCGACAGCACCGCGTCATTGGCCGGGTGGTAGGCGTAGTGGCAGGTCGGCCGGTAGGTGACCTTGCCGCTCGCATCCCGCACCGTGAGATAGTCGGCGATCGAGATGGCCTCGTTGTGGGTGACGAGGAAGCCGTATTGCGCGCCCGGCGTCGGGCACCAGGAGCGCACGCGGGTATTGGCGCCCGGCTGCATCAGGTAGATGGCCGCGCCACAGCCGGTCGCGTGGGTTCCGGCATTGTCCGGCATCCAGGTCTCGTGCGTGCCCCAGCCGAGCTCGGCCGGCTGCAGGCCCTCGGACACGAAGCCCTCGACCGACCAGGTGTTGACGAAGACGTTGGCCGGCTTCGGCTTCTTCGAGCGCTGGGTGTCGCGCTCGGCGATGTGGATGCCCTTGACGCCGACCTTCATGGCCAACGCTGCCCATTCCGCCTTGGACTTCGGCTCGGTGAAGTCGACACCCTGGTCGGTGGCGACGTTGAGGAGGGCCTGCTTGACGAACCAGGACACCATGCCCGGGTTGGCGCCGCAGCAGGACACGGCGGTGATGCCGCCGGGATTGCGCTCGCGGGCCGCCAGCACGCGCTCGCGCAGCGCATAATTCGAACGCTCGGCGGGGCCCATGCTCTCGTCGAAATAGAAGCCGGCCCAGGGCTCCGCCACCGTGTCGATGTAGAAGCAGCCGAGTTCGCGGCAGAGCTCCATGATATCGACCGAGGAGGTGTCGACCGACAGGTTGACGCAGAAGCCCTTGCCGCCGCCGGCGGTCAGCAGCGGCGTCAGGATGGCCTTGTAGTTGTCCTTGGTGAGCCCTTCCTGGACGAAGCGGATGCCGCGCTCGTCCAGCAGCTTGCGATCGGTGTCGACCGGATCGATCACCGTCAGGCGCGTCTGATCATATTTGAAATGCCTCTCGATCAGCGGCAGCGTTCCGCGGCCGATGGAGCCGAAGCCGATCATCACGATCGGGCCGGTGATTTCATGATAGACGGGCCATGAGCTCATGCGAGGTCTCCGATCTTGCATGGGAACTGAAAACGGGTCCGCGGCGGCCACGCCGGGACCCGGATGAGGTAACGGCCCGCATTGGCCACGGCGTGACCCTCCCGTCAACACCTGTTCGCGTGACGGGGTGATGACGCGCGATTTGGGTCAGGTCTCGCGCGAGCGCCCCTTGGCCTGCACGCCAGCACGGCGCGCCTCCAGTTCGTCCGGCCTTACCGCAGCGTTGTGGCGGCGCGACCACTCCGATTCCAGCGCCATCGCCTCGCCGAAGGGCAGGCCGTAGCCGACGTCGACCAGCCTCTTGTAGTCCGCAAGGAAGGCGGCATCGACCTCGGCGATCTCCTGCGCCAGAGCCAGGACGTCGGCCATCAGTTCGCCCGCTGGAACGGCGCGGCTGACGAGGCCCCAGTCGCCGGCCTGGCTCGCCGTGATGAAACGGCCCGAGAAGGCCATCTCCTTCGCCCTGGACGGGCCGATGATGCGGGAGAGCTTCTGGCTGAGGCCCCAGCCGGGAATGACGCCGACGCGCTGGTGGGTGTCGGCGAAGCGGGCGGTGGTTGACGCCACGAGAATGTCGCAGGCCAGCGCCAGTTCGAACCCGCCGGTGATGGCAACGCCGTTCACCGCCGCGATCACGGGTTTGGGGCACTGCGCGATTGCGCGGATCGGGTTGGGGCGCTCTCCCTCCCCCTCCACCATGCCCAGCAGCCCGGGCCGCGCGCCGAGTTCCTTCAGGTCGAGCCCGGCCGAGAAGGCCCGGTCCCCGGCACCGGTCAGAACAATCACCCGCGCCGTTTCGTCGCGGCCGAGCGACACGATGGCCGCGCTGAGCGAACGGATCAGCGACTGTGACAGCGCATTCATCGCCTGCGGGCGGTTGAGGGTGAGCACCGCCACCGGTCCGTGGCGTTCGATGAGCAGCTCGGCAGAGTTGGCGTCGGTCACGGCGATCCCCTCGTCAGACGCGGAAAGTGTGCGGCGTCGTTCCCGCCCGCGCATCCCGGCGATTCGGGGGAGGTCGCCTTACCGCGCCAACGCCTTCTCGACTTGCGGCCGGATGATGGTCGCGAGGATCGCCGCGTTGATCGGCCCGACATGCTTGAAGGCGATGGTCCCGTCACGCCCGACGATGAAGGTCTCCGGCACGCCATAGACGCCCCAGTCGATTGCCGCGCGGCCCGCCGGGTCGACGCCGACCAGCGCATAGGGATTGCCGTTGCGCCCGAGGAACCGGCGCGCATTCTCCGGCTGGTCCTTCTGGTTGATGCCCGCCATGCGGATGCGCGTGTCCGTCGCCAGTTCCATCAGGAAGGGATGCTCGTCGTGGCAGGGAATGCACCAGGAGGCGAAGACGTTGACCACGGTGACGTGACCCGCGAGGTCGGCGGTGCGGAAGCCTGGCCGGTCGATGCCGGCCAGCGGCGCGAGATCGAAGACTGGCGCAGGCCGGCCGACCAGCGCCGATGGCAGGCGCTGCGGATCGCCCCTGAGGCCAATGACGAACATGACGACAAGCGCGGCGAAGATGGCGAGCGGCGCCAACGCCATCCAGGTCCGGCGCTTCGGCGCGGGGGCGGTCGTCTCGGTCACGTTGCTCCCTCCCCGCGGCGGGCGGAACGGCGGGTGACGCCTCTGGCTTCGAGGATGGCGAGCTTCGCCTTCTGCTGGCGATGATCGATGACGATCCAGGCGATGACGGCTGCGAGCGTCACGGCCGTCACCAGGTACGAGGCGAGGATGAAACCGGCATGGGGATCGGAACCGAACATGGCTGCCTCACTCGCCCGGCACGGGCTGGGCGCCCGCCGGAGCCATCTCGCGCTGCGCTTCCACGAGTTGCATGGCGCGCACGCGCCGGCGCAGGATCTCGTTGCGCATCGCGGCGAGATGCAGCGTCACGAACAGCAGCGTGAAGGCGATGGCGGCGACCAGCAGCGGCGTCAGGATCGCCGGATGAATGGTCGGCCCGCCCAGACGGAACACCGATGCCGGCTGGTGCAGCGTGTTCCACCAGTCGACCGAAAACTTGATGATCGGCAGGTTGACGGTGCCGACCAGCGTCAGCACGGCAGCGGCGCGGCCCGCGCGGCCGGGGTCGTCCACCGAGCGCCACAGCGCCATCAGGCCGAGATACATGATGAGGAGGACGAGCTCGGAAGTGAGCCGCGCATCCCAGATCCACCAGGTGCCCCACATCGGCCGGCCCCAGAGCGAGCCGGTGGCAAGGCAGATGAAGGTGAAGGCGGCGCCGATCGGCGCGGCGGCCTTGGCCGAGACGTCGGCGAGCGGGTGGCGCCAGACGAGCGTGCCGAGGGAGGCCGCCGCCATCACCGCGTAGCAGAACAGCGACAGCCAGGCCGCCGGCACGTGGATGTACATGATCCGGACCGTGCCGCCCTGCTGGTAGTCGTCGGGCGAGGCGAAGAAGGCGAGATAGCCCGCCGCCGCAAGCGCGAGAACCGTCGCGGCGGTCAGCCACGGCAGCGCCCGCGCCACCAGCGCGAGGAAACGGGTCGGATTGGCGAGATCGAGAAGCGCCATGGCGGCCTTCTAGTGCGGAGGCGGCGCAGTGGCAATGCGACGGATCAACCGCCGCCACAACGACGAACGGCCCGGGCACAGGCCCGGGCCGTGGTCACGATCGCCGGACGGCGATGATCAGAAGCGGTAGTTCACGCCGGTGCGGAGCGTATGGCTGTTGAAGCCGACGCGGGGGGCAAGGGCGATGTTGCCGTAGGTGGCGCGGCCGAGATCGGTATAGCGATACTCGATCAGACCCGACCAGTTCTGAGTGAACTTGTACTCGCCGCCGGCACCGACGGTCCAGCCGGCGAGGGTCCGCGACTGCGAGCTCGGGGCCAGGGCGTCCGAGACGCGGACGTTGCCGAGGGCGAGACCACCGGTCACGTAGAGCAGCATGTTGTCCTGCACGGCATAGCCGAGGCGGGCGCGCAGCGAGCCGCTCCAGTCCTGCTTGGCACGGATGTCGGTCGGGGCGAGGTCGATGTAGCGGCGCGAGACCGTCGAGTAGGACAGGTCGCCGGCGACACCGAGCACAACGCGGTTGAACTGGTGGTCGTAGCCAGCCTGGACGCCGGCGAGGAGGCCCGAGGAGCCGCCGAGGCCATAGCCGAGGTCGTTGCGGAAGTTCGACGAGAAGGCGCCGCCGAGATGGGCACCGACGTAGAAGCCGGTCCAGACGCCGGCCGGTGCGACCGGGACATAGACGGTGTCAGCGATGGGCTGACGGCGCGGAATGTCGGCGGCGAAGGCCGGCGTGGCGAGCATGGCGGCTGCAGCGGCGGCCCAGACGATCTTCTTCATAATCAACTCCTGTCCCATGAACACCGCGGGGGCCCTGCCCGTCGCGCCGTCCCTGATGTGATGCGGTGAATGATCCATAACCGCATTCGTTCGAATTTGCGCCTATTCCTTGGTTGCGTCGTTAATGGAACGTTACCTCGAAATTCAGCATCCATCGTCATTCAGACGACAGGTGCAGTCATTTCCATTCCATATTGGCTGAAATGAGGCTCTTCGCCGCAGTCTTAATTGGAAATAATCAGTTACCAAGCAATACTTACTATATAACAACGATGGAGATGATCATATTTCCTCAATATAAACTGTCTCCTTGTGGTGCAATCGTGGCGGCGATGGGAACATCCCGGGGCAGCTCAGGTGAACCGGCGCCGCTGCCCTTGCGTAGAGCAACGCAAACACCCCCGATGGGGATGCAGCCTTCGCGGTTCGCCTGATCGATACTGACGCGACACGGCATCGGGGCATCTACCGTGCTGTGGCATAAGGGCATCAGCGGTTCCGGAACGTCGTCCGGATCGCGGGAAACGGGAGCGCCATGATCGAACCTGGCACAGCGCTGGTCACAGGCGGGGCGCGACGAATCGGACGGGCCATCGTCGAGGCGCTCGCCGATGGCGGCTATGCCGTGGCGATCCATACCCATCGGTCGGGCACGGAGGCCGAGGCGCTCGCCGCCGCCATCGTCGACCGTGGCGGGCGCGCGGTTGTGGTCCGGGCCGATCTTGCCGAGCCTGCCGAGGTCGATGGCCTCGTGGCCGCTGCGGTTGCCGCCCTCGGCCCGCTGACCTTGCTGGTGAACAATGCCAGCGAGTTCGTCGAGGACCATCTCGGCAGCCTGACCCGAGAGGTGTGGAACCGGCAGTTCCGCGTCAACATCCAGGCCCCCTCCTTCCTCGCGCAGGACTTCGCCGCGCAGGCTCCGGCCGGATCGGCAATCGTCAATGTCACCGACCAGCGGGTGTTCAAGCCGACGCCGCATTTCTATTCCTACGCCCTCACCAAGGCCGCCCTTGCGGCGGCCACGGTGACGATGGCGCAGGCGCTCGGGCCGCGCATCCGCGTCAACGCGGTCGCGCCCGGCCCCAGCCTCCAGGGCGCGCGGCAGTTTCCCGAGGATTTCGCCCGCCAGCAGGCGGCAACTCTCACCGGTGGCGGAAGCCCGCCGGAAGCCATCGCCGAGGCCGTGCTCTATCTTGCCCGCGCGTCCGCGGTGACCGGTGTGACCCTGCCCGTGGACGGTGGCCAGCACCTGCTCTGGCAGACCCCCGACATCGACGGCGTCCGGGAGTAGGCGGGGGCCGGGCGGTCGGCGCACATCCTTGTTGCTGATGCCACCTGCCGGGCATCCACTTCGCCTATATATCGCAGACCATGAGTCGCCCCGGCCACACCAATCTCGACCCTGACCTGACCGATCCCGAAACCGCGGAGGCGGAGGAGATCGAGACGCTCGTCCTTGAACCATCCCCGGACGAGGACGCAGCGCCGACCGAAGGCACGGTCGCCGCCGGCATGGAGGTGATCAAGGCCGCGGTCAAACATGCCCCGAAAGGCCCCGGCGTCTATCGCATGATCGATGCGAAAGGCGAGGTGCTCTATGTCGGCAAGGCGAAGTCGATCGCCCGCCGCGTCATCTCCTATGCCCGGCCGACCGGGCTCGTCAGCCGCATCGTCCGCATGGTGGCGGCGACCGCCGCCATGGAATTCGTCTCGACCAAGACCGAGACCGAGGCGCTGCTGCTTGAGGCCAACCTCATCAAGCAGCTCCGCCCCCGCTTCAACGTGCTGATGCGGGACGA
>CAZEZD010000127.1:0-7686 GCA_964516115.1 uncultured Hyphomicrobiales bacterium | reverse complement strand
ACTTCGCCGGCGTCAACTACTATGACGGCCAGGGCTTCATGGTCCGCAAGTCGCTGAACGTGAAGAGCGCGCGCGAGCTTTCGGGGGCGTCGGTCTGCGTCCAGACCGGCACGACGACCGAACTCAACGTCGCGGACTTCTTCCGCGCCAACAACCTGAAGTACGAGCCGGTGGTGTTCTCCACGGCCGACGAAACCGTGAAGGCTTATGATGCCGGCCGCTGCGATGTGTTCACCACCGACGCATCCGGCCTCTATGCCGAGCGCGTGAAGCTGGCGAAGCCCGACGACCACATGGTGCTGCCGGAGATCATCTCGAAAGAGCCGCTCGGCCCCGTGGTCCGCCACGGTGACGACCAGTGGTTCGATATCGTCAAGTGGACCCACTTCGCCATGATCACGGCCGAGGAACTCAACATCTCCAAGGCCAATCTCGACCAGATGCTGCAGTCGACCAACCCGGAGATTCGCCGCGTGCTCGGCGTAGAGGGCAATGCCGGCGAGGCCCTGGGCCTCACCAAGGACTGGGTCGTCCGCATCGTCCGCCATGTCGGCAACTACGCCGAGACGTTCGACCGCAACGTCGGTCCTTCCACCCGCCTTGGCATCGCTCGCGGTCTCAATGCGCTGTGGACCAAGGGCGGCCTGCAATACGCTCCGCCCATTCGCTGAGCGCGCCCAAAAAACCGGCGCAACCGACTAGACATGATCATCGTCCCGGGTCCACGATCCGGGACGACCATCCGGTGAAGACAACGGCTCTCCATTGAGGGGGCACTCACCGGGCCAGAGCAGGGGATGGCGATAATGACGGACGGCGCGTTGCCGGCTCGCGGGACGAGTGCGCCCAAAGTGGCGTTCTTCAATGATCCCAAGACGAGAAGCCTGATCTTCCAGGGACTGGCTCTGGCGCTTCTTGTCTTCGTGATCTTCACGGCGGTCTCGAACGCCGTCACCAACCTGCGCAACCAGAATATCGCCGGAGGCTTCGGCTTCCTGCAACAGACCGCCGGGTTCGGCATCTCCCAGACGCTGATCCCCTGGGGCGAGGCCATGTCCTATGGCCGGGCCTTCGTCGTCGGCCTCTTGAACACGCTGCTCGTGGCGGTCGTCGGCATCTTCCTGGCGACGATCCTCGGCTTCATCGTCGGCGTCGCGCGCCTGTCGCCCAACTGGGTGATTGCCAAGATCGCCTACTGGTATGTCGAGATCATCCGCAACCTGCCGCTGCTGTTCCAGATCCTGTTCTGGTACCTCGCGGTGCTGGCCGCCATGCCGACTCCGCGCAATTCCCACTCGCTCTTCGGCATTTTCTTCGCCAACCAGCGCGGCATCACGGCCCCCAAGCCCATCTTCGAGCCGGGTTCCGGCTATATCGGAATCGCCCTCATTCTCGGGGTGATCGCGGCCTTCGCCGTGCGGTCCTGGGCGCGCAAGAGACAGGCTGAAACGGGCCAGCAGTTTCCGGTCGTCGCCAGCATGATCGGCCTCATCGTCGGCCTGCCGCTGGTGGCCTATGTCATCACGGGAATGCCGGTCTCCTTCGACTATGCCCAGCAGGGCCGCTTCAATCTCTCCGGCGGCATGACGCTGATTCCTGAATTCGTCGCCCTGACGGTTGCGCTGGTCGCCTACACCGCCGCTTTCATCGGCGAGATCGTCCGCGCCGGCATCCAGGCCGTCAGCCACGGCCAGACGGAGGCCGGCCGCTCGCTCGGGCTCCCCGAGGGGCGCATCCTCAACCTCATCGTCATTCCACAGGCGCTGCGGGTGATCATTCCGCCGCTGACGAGCCAGTATCTCAACCTGGCGAAGAACTCCTCGCTCGCCGTCGGCATCGGCTATCCCGACATGGTGTCGGTCGGCGGCACGATCCTCAACCAGACGGGCCAGGCCATCGAGATCATCGCCATGTGGATGGGGTGCTACCTGACGATCTCCATCGTCACGTCGATCTTCATGAACTGGTACAACCAGCGCATCGCGCTGGTGGAACGGTGAGGGCTGAGGCTATGACCACGTCCTTCACGCGAACCGAACTGCTCCAGCCCGCGCCGCCGCCGGCCAGTCTGGTGGGCCCGATCGGCTGGATGCGCGCCAACCTGTTCTCCAGCCCGCTGCAGGCCATTCTGACCCTTGTCGGCGCCTATATCGCCTATACGCTGGTCTGGACCTTCGTCGATTTCACCATCATCCGTGCCGTTTGGACCGGCGAGGATCGCGATGCCTGCCTCGACGACAAGGTGGGCCGCTCGGTGGGGGCCTGCTGGCCCTTCGTCTGGGCGAAGTTCGGCCAGTTCATGTACGGCTTCTATCCGGTCGAGGAACGCTGGCGCGTGAACCTGACCTATCTCTCCGCCATCATCCTGCTGGTCCCGCTGCTCATCCCCTCGCTCCCCCACAAGGCGTTGAACGCGATCCTGTTCTTCGGCGCCTTCCCCATCCTCGCCTTCAATCTTCTCTACGGCGGGTCGATCATCAATCCGTGGCTGTCGTTCATCGGCTGGCTGGCCATTCTGGCCGCCATCGGCCTGCTCGTCGCCTACGTCATGAGCCGCGTCGAGGGGCCGCCGAACCAGTTTTACCTGCAATACGGGCTGGTGGCGCTGGCAACCGGGATCGCCCTGCTTCTCATCGTCCGCACCGACATCTTCGCCAACCCCGCCCTGCCAATCGTCGAGACGCGCCAGTGGGGCGGCCTGCTCGTCACGCTGGTCGTCGCCACCACGGGGATCGTCGCAGCCCTGCCAATCGGCGTCGCGCTGGCGCTCGGCCGGCGTTCGAAGATGCCGATCATCCGCTTTCTGTCGGTGGCGCTGATCGAGATGGTGCGCGGCGTGCCGCTGATCACCGTCCTGTTCTTCGCGACCTACATGCTGCCGCTGTTCCTCGAGCGCTCGCCGGACGCCATGGTTCGCGTGCTGGTCGGCGTGTCGATCTTCTCCGGCGCCTACATGGCGGAGACGATCCGCGGCGGCCTCCAGGCCATCCCGAAGGGGCAGTTCGAGGGCGCCATGGCGCTCGGCCTGAACTATCCGCGCATGATGAGCCTGATCGTCATGCCGCAGGCGCTGAAGCTCGTCATCCCTGGCATCGTCAATTCCTTCATCGGCCTGTTCAAGGACACGACGCTCGTCTCGATCGTGGCGATCTTCGATCTTCTCGGCGGCATCAGGGCCGGGTTCACCGATCCGCAGTGGGCGACCCCGGTGACGCTCTACACGGGCTTCGCCTTCGCCGGGATCATCTATTTCGCCTTCTGCTACTTCATGTCCCGCTACTCGATCTTCGTCGAGAACCGTCTCAACACCGGACGCCGCCGCTAAGAGCGGCACCCGCCAGACTTCCAGGAGTTCCGAATGGCCAATTCTTCCATCGCCAAGATGCCGACGACGAAGAACGAACTCGCCGTCTCCATCACCGGGATGCACAAGTGGTACGGCGAGTTCCATGTACTCAAGGACATCAACCTGACGGTCCATCGCGGCGAGCGCATCGTCATTTGCGGCCCGTCCGGGTCGGGCAAGTCGACCATGATCCGCTGCATCAACCGGCTGGAGGAGCACCAGCAGGGCACGATCATCGTCGACGGGATCGAACTGACCAACGACCTCAAGAAGATCGACGAGATCCGCCGCGAGGTCGGCATGGTGTTCCAGCATTTCAACCTGTTCCCGCACCTGACCATCCTCGAGAACTGCACGCTGGCGCCGATCTGGGTGAAGAAGATGCCCAAGAAGGAGGCCGAGGAAGTCGCGATGCACTACCTCACGCGCGTGCGCATTCCGGAGCAGGCGCTGAAATATCCCGGCCAACTCTCCGGCGGCCAGCAGCAGCGCGTGGCCATCGCGCGGGCGCTGTGCATGAGCCCCAAGATCATGCTGTTCGACGAGCCGACCTCGGCCCTCGATCCAGAAATGGTCAAGGAGGTGCTCGATACCATGGTGGGTCTGGCGGAGGAGGGCATGACCATGATGTGCGTCACCCACGAGATGGGCTTCGCCCGGCAGGTCGCCAACCGCGTCATCTTCATGGACTACGGGCAGATCATCGAGATGAACGAGCCGAACCAGTTCTTCTCCAACCCGCAGCACGAGCGCACCAGGCTGTTCCTGTCACAGATCCTGCACTGATCGGGGACGAGTGGGAGGGTCGCTCGTGACCACCCTCGCGAGCCAACTGCTGCCTTTGCTGGCGGCTTCCAGCCTTGGCCTTCTCGCTGGTGCGTTGCTGGCCGAAGACCGGCTGCTGGTGCCCTACTGGCGCACGCTTTCGGCGGAGACATTCTATGCGCTGCACCCGACCTATGGACCGCTCCTCTATCGCTTCTTCGCACCGCTGACCATGGCAGCGCCGCCAGCCGCCGTGCTGGCGGCTGTGCAGGTCGCTCTGCAGTCTGGAAGCCTTGCGCTGCGTAGCCTTGCCGCGATCGCAACTGCTGTTCTGGCCTGCAGCCTGGTTGCCATCTACCTTCTGTATTTCAAGTCGGCCAACCAAGCCTTCGTGCGGCGCGCCGTGGCTGACGCAGACCTGCCGTCGGCCCTGGCGCGTTGGGCGACCTGGCACCGGGCACGCGTTGTTGTTTGTGTGTCTTCCTTCGTCCTATCGCTCGTGACCCTTGTCGCCTGACAGGAAGTCCGCGAAGTGCCGCCGGAACGCCTGGCTCACGCCTCTTGTCCGGTCGCCACCGGGCAGTCCTCGCGGGCGCCCCACTCGGCCCAGGAGCCGTCGTAGAGGCCGGCCGGCTGCTTGCCGAGCGCGTCGATGGCGAGCCAGAGAATGGCGGCAGAGACGCCCGAGCCGCAGCTCGTGATGATCGGGCGATCGAGGTCGACGCCCTTCTGCTCGAAGACCTGCCGTATGCGCTCCTGCGAGACGAGGCGGCCGTTCTCGATCAACCCGTTGAACGGCACGTTCAGACTGCCCGGCATGTGGCCGGATTTCAGGCCGGCGCGCGGCTCGGGCGTCTCGCCGCGGAACCGGTCGGCCGGGCGGGCGTCGACGACCTGCGCCTTGCCACCCGCAAGGGCCTTCTTGACGTCGCCGAGATCGGCGACGGCGCCATGATTCTGGCGGGCTGTGAGGTGGCGCGCCTCGCGGGCGCGGGCCGGGCCGGTCTCCAGCGGGCGGCCTTCGGCCACCCACTTCGGCAGGCCGCCGTCCAGGATGAAAACACGCTCCACCCCGAAACTGCGGAACATCCACCAGACGCGCGGGGCGGCAAACAGACCGGCGCCGTCATAGATCAGCACCGACTTGCCGTCGCCGATACCGAGCTTGCGGCAGGCGGCCGAGAAGACCACCGCGGACGGCATCATGTGCGGCAGGTCGGAGGAGGTGTCCTTCACCGTGTCGATGTCGAAGCGCTGGGCGCCGGGAATGTGCCCGGCGAGGAACTCGGCTTCCGCATCGCGCCCCATCGTCGACAGATAGTAGGACGCGTCGAGGATGATGAGGTCGGGAAAGTCGAGATGGTCGGCGAGCCACTCGGTCGAGCGCAGCCAGGGTGAGGGCAGGGTGGTCACTTGGGTTCTCCTCAGGCGAACACGACGCGGACGCGTCGGTTCTGCTTGCCTTTTTTCTCGATAGCGGAAATCGCCAGGATTCCGATCTCGCCGGTCCGGCGCACATGGGTGCCGCCGCAGGGCTGTAGGTCGAGGCCGGCGATGTCGACAAGTCGGACCTTGCCGGATCCCATCGGCGGCTTCACCGACATGGTCTTGACGAGGCCCGGATTCGCTTCCAGCTCCGCATCGGTGATCCAGCGTTCGGTCACGGCTGCATCCTTGCCGATGAGGTCGTTGAGGCGAGCAGTGATGTCGTCCTTGTCGAGGCCGGATTCGGGAATGTCGAAGTCGAGCCGGCTTTCCTTCGTGCCCACCGACCCACCTGTGACGGGGTAAGGCAGCACCACCGAAAGGAGGTGAAGCCCCGTGTGCATGCGCATGCGCGCGTAGCGGGACGGCCAGTCGATCCGTGCGATGACCTTCGCGCCGACCACGGGCGCCGCCGTTCCGGGCGTGAGGACGTGAATGATGTCAGCCTTGGTCTCGCCATAGACGGCTGTCGCGACGGGCAACTCGGCACCTTCGAGGATGAGCACACCTGCATCGCCGGCCTGGCCGCCGCCAGTAGGGTAGAAGACCGATCGATCGAGTTCGACGCTGACAGCACCATTTGTCTCGGTCACTGCGACGACAGTGGCCTTGCATTCCGTCAGATAGGCGTCGTCGCGAAACAGGAACTGGGTCGGCATCAGGTCACCGGCAGGAGATCCACGAGAGGAAGCGGCGGCTGTTCCAGCCAGGCCGGAACCGCGAGCCCTTTGCCTCGCAGGAAGGCGGGATCGTAGATCCTGGACGCATAACGGAAGCCGTAGTCGCACAGAATGGTCACGACGGTATGGCCGGGCCCCAGGTGGCGGGCAAGCCGCATCGCGCCGGCGACATTGATTCCGCTGGACGGCCCTACGCAGAGCCCCTCATGCTCGAGCAGGTCGAACATGACCGGGATCGCCTCCTCGTCCGGAATCTGGAAGGCGACATCGACCGGCGCGCCCTCGATATTCTTCGTCACCCGTCCCTGCCCGATGCCCTCGGTGATCGAGGATCCGCTGGCCTTGAGCACGCCGTTGGTGAACCACTCGTACATCGCCGCGCCCATGGGATCGGCGCAGCCGATGGTGATCCCCGGCGACCTGTCCTTCAAGGCCATGGCGATGCCGGCGAGCGTGCCGCCCGAGCCGATGGCGCAGACGAAGCCGTCGATCTTCCCGTCCGTATCGCGCCAGATTTCCGGGCCGGTGGTCTCGATATGGGCCTGGCGGTTGGCAACATTGTCGAACTGGTTCGCCCAGAAGGCGCCGCTGGGGTTCTCGCGCGCCAGACGTTCGGCCGTCCGTGCCGAGACCTTCACGAAGTTGTTGGGGTTGGCATAGGGCACGGCGGGCACCTCGATGAGGCGGGCGCCGAGCTGGCGCAGCGTGTCCTTCTTCTCCTGCGACTGGGTTTCCGGGATGACAATCACGCAGTCGAGGCCGAGGGCGCGGCCGACCATGGCGAGGCCGATGCCGGTGTTGCCGGCGGTGCCCTCGACAATGGTTCCGCCCGGGCGCACGAGGCCCTTCGCAATGGCGTCGCGCACCAGGTAGAGCGCCGCCCTGTCCTTGACGGACTGGCCGGGATTCATGAATTCGGCCTTGCCGAGAATGGTGCAGCCGGTCGCCTCGCTCGCCCTGTTGAGACGGATCAGCGGCGTGTTGCCGATGACATCGACGACGTTGGCGGCATGCGACATTCAAGGGCTCCGGGCCGGGCCTGGACAGGCAGCGGGACGCTATCTGAGCGCCGCCGCTGGCTCAACCCCGCCGCCAGGCCGACAGAGGCTCAGGCGCGGCGATAGACCATCTGCCGCACATCGATGCCGCCGGTCCGGAAACCCGCCTCGCAATAGAAGAGATAGTAGAGCCACATGCGGCGGAAGCGGTCGTCGAAACCGAGTGGAACAATAGTGTTCCACGTCTCGTTGAAGCGGTCGGCCCAGGCGTGCAGGGTGCGGGCATAGTCCTGTCCGAATCCCATGTCGTTCTCTACGGCGAGGCCGCTGCCACGCGGCAGGTCGCGCATATGGGTCGGGGTCGGCAACATGCCGCCCGGGAAGATATAGGCGCGGATGAAGTCGATCTCGC